>JBCCLG010000968.1:0-2393 GCA_039027015.1 Acidobacteriota bacterium
AGGCGGTATATCATCGCCTCCCCGGGCGCCGCTGACCCCCGTTTGACCCTCCGGCGCCGCGCAGACTCTCTTACAACCGGAGGCGGTTGTTGTTCGAAGTCCAATCCATGAACAGTCAATCCGATGCCCATATCGTCATCGTCGGCGCGGGACCTGGAGGCCTGGGCGCTGCCATGCTGGCGGCCCACGCCGGCATGCGAGTCAGCCTGATCGAGACCCGCGACCGGGTCGGCGGCAGGACCTCCACCCTCGAGCACGACGGCTTTCGCTTCGACCTCGGCCCTACTTTCTTTCTCTATCCGCACGCGCTGCGGTCTCTCTTCGATCTCTGCGGCCTGAGCCTCGACGACTCCCTCGAGATCCTGCGGGTGGACCCGCACTACCGCCTCGTCTTCGGCGGCAAGACCTCCCTCGACGTCACGCCCGACGCCGACGAGATGGTTCGGCGCATCGCGGCCATCGCCCCCCGGGACGCCGAGTCGTTCAAGCGCTTCTTGACCGACAATCGCCGCAAGCTCAGCAAGGCGACGCCGATTCTCCAGCAGCCCTTCGCCAGCGCCCGCGACGTGCTGCGCATTCCGCTGTGGGACCTGGTGACCACCATGCGGCCCTGGGCGAGCGTCGACGCCGACCTGCGCCGGTACTTCGAGGATCCGCGCATTCGTCTCGCCTTCTCGTTCCAGAGCAAATACCTCGGGATGTCGCCCTTCAAGTGCCCGAGCCTGTTCACCATCCTCTCGTTCATGGAGTACGAGTACGGCATCTACCACCCCCGCGGCGGCTGCGGCGCGCTGTCCAAGACCATGGCGGATCTCGCCGTGGGCATGGGCGTCGATCTCCGCCTCGGCACCACGGTCACCGGCCTCGACTTCGAGGGTCGACGCATCCGGGCGGTCGAGACCGACGCCGGCCGGATCGACTGCGACGCCCTGGTGCTCAACGCCGATTTCGCCCACGCCATGCGGGGCCTGGTGCCCAATCACCTGCGCAAGCGCTGGAGCGACCGGCGACTGGAGCGCAAGAAGTACTCGTGCTCGACCTTCATGCTCTATCTGGGCCTCGAGGGCGAGGTGGACCTGCCCCACCACTCGATCCACCTGGCCGAGGACTACCGCCAGAACCTGGCGGACATCGAGACCGAAAAGCGCCTCTCGGAAGACCCCTCCTTTTACGTCTGCAACCCGACGGTCACCGATCCCACGATGGCCCCCGAAGGATGCTCGGCCCTCTACGTGCTGGTGCCTGTACCCCACCGCACCGGCGGCATCGACTGGAGCCGCGATCTCGAGCCCTTCCGCGCCAAGATGATGGCCAAGCTCGAGGGCATCGGCATCGAGAACATCGAGAAGCGAATCCGCTTCGAGAAGATCTTGACGCCCCAGACCTGGGAGAGCGACCTCAACATCTACCTCGGATCCACCTTCAGCCTCGCCCACACGGTGGGTCAGCTGCTGCACCTGCGGCCCCAGAACCGCTTCGAGGAGCTGGAGCGAGTCTTCCTGGTGGGCGGCGCGACCCACCCGGGGAGCGGGCTGCCGGTGATCTACGAGTCGGCCAAGATCACCACCCGCCTGATGGCCGAGGAGCTGGGCGCCCCCGTCGACTGGATGGATCGCGCCGAGCGAGCGCCGGAGCCCCTCTACCCGGCGAGCGGGCTTTAGCCGCATGGAGGGGGCGGCGCGGGCGCGCGACGCCGCGGTCACGGCTGCGGCCCCCTCCGGAGATCGCCTCCGGGCGCCCGCGTCCCTCGAAAGAAGCGCCGCCGGCCGCGCTCTGCAGGACGCCCGCAGGGCCGCCCCGGGCTGGGCGGCGCGCGGCGTGCGGCAGCGGCTGCGGGTTCTCGGGCAGCTGAGGCGCCGGCTCGGCGCCGATCCGCTCGGCCTGGCGCAAACCGCGGGCGCCTCCCCCTGGCGATCGAGCGCCGCCGAAACGCTGACCGCCGAAGTGCTGCCGCTCCTCGACGCCTGCCGCTTCCTCGAGCGGGAGGCCCGGCGTCTGCTGGCGCCCCGGCGCCAGGGCTGGCGCGGCAGACCGCCGTGGCTCTTCGGCAGCGCGCTCGAGATTCGGCGCGACCCGCTCGGCGTCGTCCTGCTCATCGGCCCCTCCAACTACCCGATTCTGCTCGCCGGCGTGCAGGCGCTGCAGGCTCTCGCGGCGGGCAACGCGGTGCTGATCAAGCCCGGGCGCGGCGGCCTCGAGGCCATGCGCGCTCTCGCCCGCGGGCTGGCCGAGGCCGGCCTTCCAGACGGCGTTTTGCGGGTCCTGCCCGAGGGGGTGGAGCAGGCGACCGAGGCGCTCGAGGCCGGGGTCGACAAGGTGATTCTCACCGGATCCCGCACCACCGGCCGGCGCGTGCTGGAGCGGCTGGCGGATCGGGCGACCCCCGCGGTGAT
>JBCCLG010000969.1:0-2387 GCA_039027015.1 Acidobacteriota bacterium
CGATTTTTTGCGCCGCTGGGATCCGATCACGGTCTTCTTCGAGCGCGACGTGGGGCCGAGCCGCGGCGGGCCGGCGGCGCCGGATCTGGACGGCGATCTCTTCAGCCTCTACCCCGAACATCCCGGCGAGCTCCGCTGGCTCGATGCGCGCACCCTGCAGTTCCGCCCGGCGGACCCCTGGCCGGCCCTGGCGCGCTTTTCCGTGCGCGCGGCGGGCCAGCGCTGGCCGCTGGTGACGCTGATGGCGCCGCCGGAGAGCACGCTGCCGGAGAATCGGGCGTCGGGCGTTCTCGCCTTGAGCGATCTCACCCTGACCTACGCCGAGCCGCTCGACCCGGGGGCCCTCGCCCGCTCCCTGAGCGTCGAGCTGCGGCCGCTGCCCGGCGCCTCGCCCGACGGCGCCCGCTGGCTGAGCAGCGACGATTTCGCGATCAAAGAACTGGAGCGCCGGGCGCGCGACGAGCCCGCGAGCTACGTGGTCTCCTTCCCGCGGCCCCTGCCCCAGGGGCATAGGGTTCTGGTGCATCAGCAGCTCTCCTTCGACCTCGGCGTCGCCGGGCGAGACTCGGGCCGCGTGGCCGTTCTCGAGCTGACCACCGCCGAGCCGTTTCGGGTGACCGCCTTCGGCTGCGGCTCCCAGACCTATCCGGTGACCGCGGGGGGCGTTCGCTACGGCGCCGAGCAGGCGATTCGCTGCGATCCCGCGGCGGCGCGGGCGATCGTCGAGCTGTCGGCGGCGCCGGCGGGCGGCGGCGAGGGCGGCGTCGGCCCGGTGATCGGGCGCAATCTGGTGCGCCTCTCGCCCGCGGTGGAGGGGCTCGAGTTCAGCGTTTCGGGCTCCACCCTGCGCGTCGACGGCGACTTTGTGCCCGACACGGTCTACCGCCTGGCCCTCGCCCCGACGCCCCTCGAGGACGCCGACGGTCGCTTGCTGGAGGATCCCGAGGAGAGCGAGGTCCACCTCTACTTCCCCTCCAGGCCGTCCTACCTCGGCTGGACCACGGGATCGGGACTCGTCGAGCGCTACGGCCCGCAGGCGCTGCCCGTCGAGGGCCGCGGGGAGGATCGCTTCGATCTGCGCATCCACGCCGTGCCGCCCACCGAGCGGAACTTCTGGCCCTTTCCGGAGCAGCCGGTGAGCGTGGAGGAGTGGCGCCGTCCGCCCGGACCCGGCGAGCAGCCGGGCCCGTTCCGCAGCGACGATCGCTGGCAAACCCCGCGCGAGCTGGCGGCGCGCCTGCACTCCCTAGGCTCGCCCACCGTCTCCAAGATGGTCGATCTGCCCGCGGCGGTCTCCGGCGGCCCGGCGGCGCGCTTCGGCGTCGACCTCGGGCCGACCCTCGAGGAGGCCTTCGGCGGCGAGCGGGCGGGAACCTACCTCGTGGGCCTGCGCCGCCTCGACGGCTCGCGCACGCGCACCTGGACGCGGGTGCAGGTCACCGATCTGGCGCTCACCACCTTCGAGGAGCCCCGGCGGGTGGTCTTCGCCGTGACCTCCCTGCGCACCGGCAGGCCGGTGCCCGGCGCCACCGTGCGGGTGGAGGGCGCGGCCCGCGGCCGCGGCCTCACCGGCTGGCAGGAGCTGTGGCGCGGCACCGCCGACGCCCGCGGCCTGATCGCGTGGGACGCCCCGGGCGCCGCCCCCAAGCGTTCGGTGACCGTGCGCCGCCTGGTGGTGGAGAAGGGAGAAGACAGCCTGGTGCTCGACCCCACCCGGGCGCCGCGCTATTTTCGCGACGGCGGCTTTCTCGATTCGGGCGCGGCCTGGCTGCAGTGGACCCAGGAGACCCTCGACTGGCGCGGCGAGTCGCCCGCCCAGATCGCCCATCTGTTCAGCGAGCGTCCGGTGTACCGGCCGGAGGAGCCGGTGCACCTCGCGGGCTTTTTGCGCACCCGCTCGGCGGGCCGGCTGGAGCCGATCGAGGAGCCCGGATTCCTGGTGATCAGCGGCCCCGGAGGCCGGGAGTGGCGCGAGCGCCTGGTGCCCTCGGCGAGCGGCAGCATCTACCATCTCTTCGACGCCGAGGACGCGCCTTCGGGGGTGTATCGGGTTTCTTTCCAGCTCGAAAAGAGCGGTCTCACCCTCGGCGGCAGCGCCCTGACCTTCCGCAAGGAGGCCTATCGACTACCGCGCTTCGAGGTGCTTCTTTCGGGGCCCGAGGGCGGCGCCGGAGCGGCGGTGCTCGATCGGCCCTTCGAGGTGCAGCTGGCGGCCACCTATTACGCCGGCGGCCGCGTCGCCCGGCGGCCGGTGCGCTGGCAGGTCACGCAATTTCCCTACGACTGGCGCCCGCCCGCGGGCCGCGAGGGCTTCGTCTTCGCCTCGGACGGCCGCTACTCGCAAACCGGGCGCTTCGAGTCGACCCCGAGCCGCAGCGAGGACGCCC
>JBCCLG010000970.1:0-2386 GCA_039027015.1 Acidobacteriota bacterium
CCGCGGCCACGGCCAGGCCGAGGGCCGCGCGCGCCAGGCGGGTCTGCGGGCCGCGCTCCCGAGCCGCAAACGCCATCCTGCGGCCGAGATCCACCGTCAGCCAGCCCGCGATCAGCGCCAGAGGCGGCAGGGTCGAGAGGACGTTGTTGGGCTTGAAGTGCGGGGTGCTGGCGGCGAAGGCCGCCAGGTAGATCGGCGCGAAGAGCCACAGAATCGCTGCCGAGGGCCTGCGCAGCGCGCCGCCCCGGCGCCAGCCCCTCAGGCCGAGGATCACAAAGCCGACGAGCGCCAAGGCGCCGAAAATCGGCCCGAAGCCCTCTCGGCTCACCACCAGCTCGAGGCTGCTGCCGGCCACGCCAAGGTGGGTGCCGCCGTAGGCCTTGGCCTTGTCCTCGTATTCCGAGGAGAGCCTCTGCATGAAGTGGAGATAGAAGAGGAGATGAGGGTTGGCGATGAGGAAGAGCGCCAGGCTGGTGGCCCCCGCGGTCGCCAGGCCGGCCAAGCGCCGGCGCTCCCTGAGGGCCTGGGCGATGGCTACCGCGGTGAGCGGCAGGGCCGTCAGGCCGCCGGTGAGCTTGCAGCTCATGGCGGCCGCGATGGCGGCGCCCGCCGCCGCGTAGCCCCGCCATGAGAACGGCCGCTCCGAGGCCCGGGCCGAGAGCCACAGGGCGAGCACGCTGGTGGCCAGAAGCGCGGCGTCGGGCTTGAATTTCGCGGCGGAGAGCATGAACCACGGCGTCAGCGCCAGCAGGGTGACGCCGACCCCCGCCGCGGCCGCTCCGAAGGCCCTGCGGCCGAGGGCGAAGAGCGCGACGAGGGTGAGCAGGCCCCACAGGATCTGCACACCTCGGCTCACCCGATAGGCCAGGGGAGTAAAGGCGCGGCCGGCCGCCGGCGGCAGAACGTCGGCCGACGGCGGCGGCGTCTCGCGGTAGATCCACGAGCGGCCTTCGCTGCGCTGTCCGTAAGCCTCAAGAAACCCGAGCGCCAGGGTTTGCGGCATATAAGACAGCGTGGGGTAGTACCCGTTGGCCGGCTCAAAGGCCTGCCGCTGAAGCACCGAATGGACGTTCTGAAGGGCGAAGCGCTCGTCGTAGAAGCGGCCGTGGGACGGATGAAAGTTCGCGAAAAATGCGGTGATCGCGGCGAAAAAGAAGAGCAGCGCGCCGAGCGCCAGGCGCTCGCGTCGCCGCCGTCGCGGCGTCGCCGCCGTCGGCAGGGTCTCATCCTCCATGGCCCAGAGATTACCCCACGCGGTGCCTCGGCGTGCGGTTTTTAAAATCTCCGGCAGTCCCGAGGTTCGGGTAGCATCGCGGCGCGGAAGACCCGCGCCAACCCGGAGGAAAACCCGATGAGCAAACGTGCCCACGCCAGCCCGAAGCGGAGCGACGAGGAGCCGCTCTACGACCCGAACGTCGCGCGTTCGAGCCACGCGGTGCAGGCTCGAACGCTGGTCAGCGCCCTCCAGACGGCCTCCCTCGGGACCTTGGCCCACGAGCCCGCGGGTCACCCCTATGTCTCCTTCGTCACCTTCGCCCTCGACCGCGGCGATCCGATTCTTCTGATCAGCGAAATGGCCGAGCACACCCACAACCTGCGCCGAGACCCCAGAGCCTCGCTGCTGATCGCCGAGAGTCGCCACTCGGATCCCCTCGCCAACGGTCGGCTGACCCTCCTGGGGACCTGCGAGGTGGTGGACGCCGGCGACGAGCCGGCCCGCGCCGCCTACCTCGAGCGCCTGCCCAACGCCGCCCACTACTGCGACTACCGGGACTTCAACTTCTGGCGCCTGCGCCCCGCCTCCCTGCGCTACATCGGCGGCTACGGCCGCATGTCGTGGGTCGCCGCCGAGGACTGGAGGGAAGCCGAGGCCGATCCGCTGGCGCCCCACGCTGAACGCATCGTCGAGCACATGAACGACGACCACGCCGACGCCATGGCTCTCATGTGCCGGGCCTTTTCCAAAGCCAAAGACGCCGAGGAGGTCACCATGAGCGGCATCGACCGCTACGGCTTCGAGATGTCGGTGATCACCGAAAGAGGCCCGCGCCCCGTGCGGCTGGCCTTCGAAGCGCCCGTGACCACCCCCGACGCCGCCCGCCGCGCTCTCGTCGCCCTGGTCGGCGCCGCCCGCCGCGCGCTTTCCGGCTGACTCAACGGCGCGGCCTCCGCGCGCCTCAGGCTCCGCGCCAGGACTCCAGACCGCTCACGGCCCGGACCACGCCGCGAGGCCGCCGGACTCGAAGTCGTCGCTGAAGATTTCGCCCTCGGCGGCGGTGAGGTCGATCTCGAGTTCGGCGAAGGCCGTCGAGGTCTGGGCCTCGGGGCGCAGGGGAGCGCCGGTGCCGGAATCGAGGACGCGCGAGGTGGCCGCGAGATGGCTGAG
>JBCCLG010000971.1:0-2383 GCA_039027015.1 Acidobacteriota bacterium
CGGCCCCGAAGTCGAGCCGGGTCTCGAAGCGGCCCTCGACCAGCGGCAGCCCGGGGCGCACCGCGGTTTCGCCGATCTGATTTTGGGAGTCCTGGGCGTCGAACGCGCGAAACTCGAAGTCGTAGAGACCCGGTCGGCCGCCGGTGTCCACGGCCTGGCCTTCGAGCACCAGCTGGCCGCGAAACGAAAACGAGGTGACGCCTTGGCCCCAGGCGGCCTGCGCGATCAGCGCCAGAGGAGCCAGCAGCAGGAGGCGAAGAAGGGCGGTGCGCATGTCGTTCCGGATGGGGGGAGGGCCGGCGGCGCGGCGGCTCAGGCGCTTTCGCGCCCCTCGGGCTCCGCGGCGTCCTCGGGCAGCTCGACCTCTTCGATGAACGGATAGGCGAGGGCGTGGGTGAGCAGGAAGAAAGCGTCCTCCAGGCGTCCCATGTGGGTGGAGGGCACTTTCAGGGGCAGCTCGGCGAGCTCTCGCAGGCGCCCCTGCTCGCCGCTGGTCAAGGCCAGGGTCCGGCAGCCGATGTCGTGGGCGGCCTCGATGGCGCGCAGCACGTTGGGGCTATCGCCGCTGCCGCTGATCGCCACGAGAACGTCGCCTCCCTGGGCAAAGTTGCGCAGCGGCTCGGCGAAGATCGTCTCGTAGCCTTCGTCGTTGGCGTAGGCGGTGATGGTGGAGACGGCGTCGGCGAGGTTGATCGCGCGAAACCGCTTCTCCTTGTCGAACGATCCGCACTTGACCAAATCGACGACCAAATTCGCCGCCACGGTGGCGCTGCCGCCGTTGCCGGCGACAAAGACCGTGCGCCCCGCGTCTCGGGCGTGCCTGAGGACCTCGACCGCCTGGGCGACTCGGTCGAGATCGAGCTCTTGAGCAATCCGGGCGAGGGAGCTCACGTAGTGGTGAAGAAAGGCGTCGAGTGGGCGCTTCAAGGCGGTTTCCTCGTGCGAAGTGAGGCCGGAGGCTGCCGGCGTTTCTCGAGTCTGGGGTGTGGGGATAGCGGAGTCAACGCGGCCGGGCCGTCAGCGACAGCGCGGCGGCGGATCCCGCGGCTTGCCGAGGTCAGGGGATCGAGCGTCAGAGCCCAGGCCGGTTTGATGCGTCGCCGGCCAAGTCGCCCGAGTCATCGCGCAAAGGAGGCGGAACTATACCCCCTCGCGGGCGAGCCTCGAGCAGCTCGAGCCAGCGATCCGCGGTCTTTTGCCAGTCGAATCGCGAAGCCCAGCGCCGCGCGCCTTTCCCGAGGCGGCGCCTCGTCCCGTCGTCCGCCATGACCTGGACCACCGCCGCTGCGAGCTTCTCGGCATCACCGAAGGGCACGAGAAGACCCGTCCTGCCCGGGCGCACGGAGTCGCGAAGGCCCGCAACGTCGGAGGCCACCACGGGGGTTCCGCACGCGCTGGCCTCCAGCACCGTCATGCCCCAGCCCTCCTTGAGCGAGGTCTGCACCACCACGTGGGCCCGCTGCATCAGCCGGACTTTCTCTGCCGGGTCGACGTAGCCGAGAAATTCGACCCTCGAGGCGAGGCCCAGCTCCTGAGCGCGGCGCTCGAGCAGCTGCCTTTGAGGGCCCTCGCCCGCGATCACCAGGCGGGCGTCCGGAAGGCTCCGCCGCCAGGAGCGGGCCGCCTCGAGGAGGGTCTCGAGGCCCTTGTAGCGCTTCAGCCGGCCGACCGAGAGAATCATCGGCTCCTCGCCCGCGGGCGCCGGGGCGAAAGCCGCGTGGTCGAGGCCGTTGTGAATCACCGCCAGCCGAGCCGCCTCGATCCCCAAATCGAGCAGATCGTCGCGGGTGCTCGGCGAGACCGCGACAAACCAGTCGCGGCGGTAGGCCCAGGGCATGAGCCGTCCCTCAAGGACTCGACCCAGGGCCGCCGCGGGAGCCGGCAGCTCGTGTCCGAAGACCTCCTGATGGACGTGATGCACGAGGGCGACTTTGGGTACCCGGCTGTAGAGGGGGCTAAAGAACGGGATGCCGTTCTCGCTGTCGATCACCACGTCCACCGAGCCGCGCAGGTGGCGGAGGTAGTGGAAGGCGGCGGCGACGAAAACGCCGTGTCCGCGGCCGTGTCTTCGCAGCTCGAGACCCTCCAGCCGCTCGGTCGCGGCAAAGCCCGGCGGTCGACCGCACAGCCACCGGACGTCGTGACCGGCCAGCACCCATCGGCGAGCGATCTCGAAGAGGTAGCCCTCGGCGCCCCCCGCCTGGGGGTGTTTGGGATCGCGCCAGTTCAGAATCAAAGCTCGCATCGTCGTGGGGCCGCGGCGCAGTGCCCGAGCGCCCTTCGGGTGGCAGATGATGGCATAGCGAAAGGGTGAGTCGAGGGACCTGGAGGAGTCTGGGCCGGAGCCGGGATCTCGGGATCCATGTCAAGAATATGTCCGGAC
>JBCCLG010000972.1:0-2369 GCA_039027015.1 Acidobacteriota bacterium
GAGACGGCGCTGTATCTCCAGGGCGAAGGCGGCCTCGTCCGCCTGCCGGTGTCGGCCGGCCTCGAGGACGGCCGACGCACGGAGGTGCAAGGCGCCGGCCTGCTCGAGGGCCAGGCGGTGGTGATCGGCCTCCTGGAGGATCCGTCATGACCGGCATCGATTCTTTGCTGGAGCTGCGCGGCGTGACCAAGACCTACGGCACGGGCAGCGCGGCCTTTCGCGCCCTGCGCGGGGTCGACCTGTCGATCGAGAGGGGCGAGTTCGTCGCCATCATGGGCGCCAGCGGCTCGGGGAAGTCGACCCTCATGAACATCCTCGGCTGCCTCGACCGACCCTCCGAGGGTCAATACCTCTTCGGCGGGCTGGCGGTGGAGGCACTTTCCAAGGAGGAGCGGGCCCTGCTCCGCCGGCACTACCTCGGCTTCGTATTCCAGGGCTTCAACCTGCTGGCCCGCACCAGCGCGCTTGAGAACGTCGAGCTTCCCCTGCTCTACCGCGGCGTGCCGCGCGGCGAGCGCCGGGCCCGCGCGCGGCGGGCGCTCGACGACGTCGGACTCCTGCCGTGGGAAAAACACGCCCCCAACGAGCTCTCCGGCGGGCAACAGCAGCGGGTGGCGGTGGCCCGCGCCATCGCCGCCAATCCCCAGGTGCTCTTCGCCGACGAGCCGACGGGCAACCTGGACTCCAAAGTCAGCGAGGAAGTCATGGGGCTGATTACCGACCTCAACCGCGAGAAGGGCATCACGGTGGTGATGGTGACCCACGAGGCCGAGATGGCGGCCCACGCTCGGCGCATCGTGACCGTGCACGACGGCCTGATCTCCTCGGACGAGCCGAACTCCCCTAGGGTCCAGATCGAGGAGGTGGCGTGATGTTGTGGGAAGCCTTAGGCATCGCCCTGCGCGAGATCCGGCGCAATCTCCTGCGCGGATTCCTCACCGTTCTCGGCGTGGTGATCGGCGTGGCCGCGGTGGTCACCATGGTCACCCTCGGCCAGGGGGCGACCGCGTCGGTGACCTCCCAGGTGGAAAGCCTGGGAAGCAACCTGGTGATGGCGGTTCCGGGCCTGGGCCTCGGACCCAGCGGCAGCTCCGCTCCCGCTTTCCAGATGTCGGACGTCACCACGATCGCCGACAGCGTGGACGGCGTGCGGGCGGCGGCGCCCCTGCGCACCCTCGGGGTGAAGGCGGTCTATCTCCAAAGCGACCTGTCGACCCAGGCGGTGGGCACCACCCCGGAATATTTCTCGGTGGCCGGCTGGACCTTCGCCGAAGGCCGCGCCTTCACCGAGGCGGAATACCTCGGCGCCCGCCCGGTCTGCGTTTTGGGCGCGACCCTGGTGGACGATCTCTTCGGCTCCCAGGATCCCGTGGGCGCCCAGATTCGGCTCAAGGGGCTGGCGTGCGAGGTGGTGGGAACCCTCGAGGGCAAAGGCCAGGGAGCCATGGGGCAAGACCAGGACAGCGTGGTCGTTGTGCCCCTCACCACCCTTCAGCGGCGCCTGGCCGGCAGGCTGGGCAGCCACGACGTCGACCGGATCATGATCTCGGCCAGCGACGGCGCCTCGGCCGTCCGCATCGTCTCCGAGACGACCCAGATTCTGCGCGAGCGCAGGGGCATTCGCGACGGCGAGGACGACGACTTCAGCGTGCTCGACACCAAACAAATCGCCGACGCCCTGGGCTCGACCACCCAGATCCTGACCCTGCTCTTGGGCGCCGTGGCGGCGATCAGCCTGCTGGTCGGCGGCATCGGCATCATGAACATCATGCTGGTCTCGGTGACCGAGAGAACCCGCGAAATCGGCATCCGCATGTCGATCGGCGCCCTGCCCAGAGAGGTGCTGCTGCAGTTCCTGGTGGAGGCCCTCGTGCTCTCCCTCGTGGGCGGCGTGGCGGGGCTGCTGATCGCCTTGGTGGGCAGCTATGCCCTGGCCGGGGTCATGGGCATTCCGTTTGCGGTCGATCCCGGAATCAACCTGCTCGCCTTTGCCTTCTCGGCGGCCGTCGGCGTGATCTTCGGCTTCGCGCCCGCGCGCCGCGCCGCCCGGCTCGACCCCATCGACGCCCTGCGCTTCGAGTGAGCCTCAACCCCAAATCAGGAGAACGGTCATGAACCTATCGAAAATCCTCGCCACCCTCACCCTCACCGCCACCCTGACCGCCGGGGGCCTCAGCGCCCGCGGCGCTCAGGACCCGCCGCCAGCCCCCGACGCCGAGCCGGCGCCGGAGGTCTCTGCCCACCAGACCGCGGACGGTTCAGCGCTCGCCGGGGCCTGGCGCCTGGCGAAGACCGAGGGCCAGGAGAAGGAGCGCGCCCGGGCCATCGAGGCGGCGATCCGTCGCCTGCCGTCCATCGCCCACTCCCGC
>JBCCLG010000973.1:0-2369 GCA_039027015.1 Acidobacteriota bacterium
CGGCGAGGTGCCCGGCGTCCTCGAGTCGGCGTGCGGCGGCGGCGGCATGCGCTGGGCGTTCGTGGGAGAGAGCGCCGCGGCCGCCGAGACCCTGGGGGTCGAGGCGTCCCTGCGCGAGCCCGAGGCGCTGCTCGCGCCCCTTGACTGGCACCGCGCCGCCAAGACCGAATACGAGATCGCGCTGACCCGCGTGGCGTGCGAGAAGGCCGCGAAGGCTCATCGCCGGGTCTCATCCCTGCTCGGCGAGGGGGCTAGCGAGCTGGAGATCCACCGCCGCTTCCTCGAGGAGACCGGCCACCTCGAGCACGAGCTGCCCTACGACAGCATCGTGGCCCTCGACGAGAAGTCCGCGATCCTGCACTACCAAAATAAGCGCCACCCGGGGCCGGAGAACCCCCGCGTGCTGCTGCTGGACGCCGGCGCCGAGCACCGCGGCTACGCGGCCGACGTCACCCGCACCTGGACCACCCGTCACGCGCCTGCCACCTTCCGCTCGATCGTGGCGGCGGTCGACGCCATGGAGCGGCGGCTGGTCTCGAGGGTTGGGCCGGGTCGCTCCTACGTCGAGATCCACCTCGAGTGCCATCGGCAGACCGCCGAGATTCTCACCGTCCACGGCGTTCTCCGCTGCTCGGCCGAGGAGGCCGCGGAAAAGCGCCTGACCCGCCCCTTCATGCCCCACGGCGTCGGCCATCTGATCGGTCTGCAGGTGCACGAGGTCGGCGGTCATCAAAGCGCCCCGGACGGCGGCACGACCCCGCCGCCCGACGAGCACGTGCTGCGCAACACCCGCACCCTGGAGCCCGGCCACCTGGTGACCGTGGAGCCCGGCATCTACTTCATCCCGATGCTGCTCGAGGGCCTGCGCGCCGGCCCCCACGGGGATCTGGTGGATTGGGGGCTGGTCGAGCAGATGGTGCCGTGCGGCGGCGTGCGCATCGAGGACAACGTGCTGTGCACTCAGGACGGCTTTGAGGATCTGACCCGGGCCCACAGCGAGGCCGGCTGACCGGGGAGAAATTTCGCCCCCGGGCGAAAATCCCCGGGCCGAGGCTCCTCAGCTTCTGCGATCGGTGACCGCCGATCGCGCGAAATTGTCGTTGGCCGTTTCGAGAAGCTCCTCGCGCAGCCAGGCCGGCAGGGCCCCCGGCTCCACCCGGGCGACGTCCAGCCTGAGCGGGCCTCGCGCGGCCTTCGCATCGTGAAGGGTGGGGTTTAAGAGCAGAGGACTCTGGGGCGCCGGCGCGGCTCCCCGGCGGTTGGCCGCCAGGAGGGGACTGTGCGAGTCGACCTTTTGTCCTCGGCTTTGCTTCTGCTGCCGCAGCGCGCTGAGATAGAGCTGGAAGAAGGTCGTCATCGCGCACCGGATCGATGCAAGTCCGGAGCCAGCCGCCGCGGTCCGCGGGCCCACGCGATCGGCCGTGGCGCTCAGCCGCGGCGAAGGGCCGCGATCTCAGAGTCGCGCTCGGCCTCGATGCGCTGCTTTTCGCGCCGGAACTCGGCCTCTTCCTGCTCGCGCTCGATCGGGCTGGCCAGCCCGGCGAGCTTCTCGCGGTGCAGGATCTCGCGCTCGGCGACTTTGGCCTGGGCGCGCCGGCGTATCTCGGCCATCTTGGCGCGGTCCTCGTCGCTCAGCGCGTCTCGATCGGGGCGGTCGATGCCCTGCTTTTCCATCCGCTCGAGAGCGAGCTCGTAGGCTGATTTCACGGCGAGGTCCTCGGCGACGGCGGGCGGTAGAGCATGCCCGGACTTTAACCCGAAAATTTCACCAGCCCGCAACGTCAGGCCCCGGGCCCTCGTGACGCCGCCGCCCCCGCCTACCAAAATGGCCCGTCGCCGGGTCGCGGCGACGGGCCTCCCTCTCTCTCAATCAGTCAGTTGGAACTTCGCCCGATCAAGGGGAAGTCGACGACCAGGCGGCGGTCGAGCCCAGCTCGAAGCCGTCCGTGAAGATGCCCGGTCCAAGGCCCGTGCACAGGCGGACGTTGTCGAGCCCGGCCTCCACCAGGTCGCCGCCGCCGGTACCGTCGGTCACGCGGGCGCGCAGGCGCACGCTCGCCGGCGGGGTGTCGTCGCGGGCGAAGGCGGTCGTCCACTCGGCGTTGGTGGCCACGTCGCCGAGGGTCACCAGGTTGGCGACCAGGGCACCGGTGGTGCCGTCGATCAGGTCGAGCACGAAGCCGTCGGCCGGATCGTCGCCGCCGTCCCGCTGGCCGTGGAAATAGTCCACCAGCGCGGTGAGCACGGTGCCCGGAGCGACGCTCACCACCGGCGAGAGGGTCTCGCAGGTGCCGCTGTCCACGTCATCGGTGCCCACGCCGCCGCCGTTGTTGGCGGTAAACCAGGCGAAGGTGCCGCTCGACGCGCCG
>JBCCLG010000974.1:0-2367 GCA_039027015.1 Acidobacteriota bacterium
ACCAGCACTAGGCAGAGGATGGATCGAAAATGAGCTGTCATCGTTTCTCCTTCTTCTCAAATAACGAAAAGGCGAAGCCTAGGCTTCAAGCATGCCGAGCCAGGGGCAGACCCCGAAATGCGCGCCTCCTCCGGTATCTGCGGAGACGGCAGGTCAAGGCGTAGTAAAGATGAGGTAAGACGATTGTTGAGCAAGGGGAGACAAAATGCAAGATCAGCGCGGTGGACAACCGCCTTTGAGGGACGGGCGTTCGTCCTGCGCAGACGACTGGAGAACGCGCATTCCCGGGCCCTGTGGGCCGAAGGGGCCAACCGGCGACGTCAAAGAGGCAATATGTCTTGCTTTTGAAGCTGCTGGGCTCGACATGAGGGCCGAATTGGCTTCCAGCAGGAGAGGTCGATCACAAAGAGGCGGCCGGGGAGAGAACGTTGAGCTTAAGAGTCTATTTCTCTCCGGCGCGCGCCAGCCTCCACAGTCCCAGGGCGAGCAGAGCTCCCAAGGTGATCAGGCTCAGGGTCCGGCCGATCACGAAGGAGCGCGGCAGATAGCGCAGGTCGATCCGCGACTCTCCCGCCGGTAGGGGGATCGCCAGGAAAGCGTGGTTGGCGCGTCCCACGGGCAGGCTGCGTCCGCTCGCGTCCGTCGCCCGCCAGCCCCTCCAGGCCGACTCGCTGACCACCATCCATCCGGCTCGCTCCATCGACACCTCGACCGCGAGCCGCGCGCCGCGGCGCTCGACGCTGGCGACCGTGCCGGGGCCGTTCACTCGCTCGCCGGGCCCGACGGGCGGACCGGAGGCCGGCTCGATCCACGACAGGCCCGCGAAGTCGTCGATCGCCCCGAGGCCCGAGAGATCTTCGGCCGGCGGGCTGATGCGCCGCGGAACAAAGGCCCTGCGGGCGGCGCGGGTGTTCTCGGCGGCTCGCCACCCGCCGCGCTGGCCGAGGGAGCGCCAGTGGGCCGGCAGCGTCACCTCCGGCCCCACCACCGCATGGGTGACGCCGAGAAAATCCAGCATGGGGCTGTCCAGCGCGTCGATGCGGTTGAGAAAAAAGTCGTGCCGCGACGGCCAGTGGGGGTAAGTCTCGGTGAGCAGCGCCGAGCGCAGGGGCTGATAGCCGCGCACGTCCTCGAGGCCCCAGAAGATGCCCGTATTGGGCACCACGCTCTCGCCCGTCGCCACGAATCGGCTCGGCTCGGGGGTGCGGGGAATCAGCTCCAGAACCGCGGGCTTGGGGTAGAAGAGCTCCTGGGAAAAAGCCCTGAAGCGGCCCGCCGACTCGCCGACGCGCTGCGCGAGGGCGAGCGCTAAAAGGGCGAGAAGCCAGCCGCCGCGGGTTCCTGCGCCGCTCGGACGCCGGCCGAGGGCCGGCCAGGCCAGCAGCCCGGCCGCCAGAGCGGCGGGCGCCAGCAGCCACGCTGCCTGGACGCGCAGGAAGGCGTCGCTGAGGCCGCCCGCTCGCATCTCCGGCCAGTTCTCGATCAGCAGGGCGGCGGCCGCCGCGGCGACCGCCAGCTGGCACAGTCCGGCCCCGAGCGGCCGGCTGCTGCGCTGCCAGGCCTCGGCGCCCAAAGCCACCAGGCCGGCGATCGCCCAGGCTCCCAGGATCGTCCACCGGCGATGCACGGCCACCGAGAGCAGGGGCAGAGCCTCGAGGGCGCGCACCACCGGCGGCAGAGAGGCGCCCGCCGCGGCGGCGAAGGCGGCGAAGGCGGCGAGGGCGAAGCGGCCGCGCCAGGGGTGGCGCCACAGCCCGAAGAGGCCCAGGCCAAGCAGGCTGCTGCCGACGTAGGCCGAGGCGGTCGGCACGAAAAATCCGGCGACGGGCACCGCCTCGGCCCAGGGTATTCCGAAGCGAAAGGGCAGCAGATTGACCAGCAGCCTGCCCCGGGCGTGGCCGAAAGGCACGGCGTCGGCGGTGCCGGTCTGGGCGCTGCGCTGCTCGAATTGCGCGCTTTGCGGCAGGGCGTCTAGGAGCGGCAGCCAGAAGATCGCCGTCGCGGCCGCCGCCACCAGCGCCGCGGCGCCGGCGCGCCGGGCGATTCTGAGGCGGCTCTCACCGCCGGCAAGAGCCAGCTCGAGGAGGGCGTAGAGGCACGCCGCCATCATGCCGTGGAGAGTGCTTTCGGGGTGTCCGCCGAGCACCTGCAGGGCGAGACCCAGGGCCAGAAGGGCCGTTCCCGAGGGCCCGGGGTCGCGGGCGATTCGGCGCAGCCCCGCCGCGATCCACGGGAAGCTCGCCCAGGTCGTCGCCAGCGGCCACAGCAGCCAGAAGAGGAGGAAACCCGACGCCTTGACCTGGTGTCGGGAGCTGGGATGCCGCGAAAGCGCGAGCCTGCTCGGGGCGGCCGCGTTCATGGCGTCGG
>JBCCLG010000975.1:0-2359 GCA_039027015.1 Acidobacteriota bacterium
CCCGACCGATGTCACTCGAAGCCACACTCGAGACCATGCGCGAACGGTCTCGATCCTACGTTCCCGAAGAGGCGCGCGCCGTGATGGGCCGCGCCACCGCCGATCTGCGCGCCTCCGGGATTCTCGACCGCTACCCCAAAGTTGGCGAGAGCGCGCCCGACTTCACCCTCGAAAACACCCGCGGCGTCGAGGTGAGCTCCGCCGACCTGCGCGCCGATTCGGCGCTGGTGGTGACCTTCTACCGCGGTTTTTGGTGACCGTACTGCAACGCAGAGCTGGAGGCTCTGCAGGAGGTGCTCCCCGCCATCGAGTCCCACGGTGCCAGGCTGGTGGCCATCTCGCCCCAAGGCGCCGCGGAAAGTCAGAAGATGATCGATAAGCACGGCCTCGGCTTCGACATCCTGGTCGATCGAGGCAACGAGGTGGCGAGCGCTTTCGGCCTCAAGCACGGGCTGCCCGACGATCTCAAGGCGATCTACGGGGGCTTCAAGATCGACCTCGGCCAGGCCAACGCCGACGGTGAATGGACGCTGCCGATGCCGGCGCGCTTCGTCATCGACCGCGCGGGGATCGTGCGCGCCGCCGACGCCGACCCCGACTACACCCGCCGGCCCGAGCCGTCTGAAACCGTGGCGGTCCTGGCCGCGCTCCCCTGACGCCGCCCGAGAGAGCTCAGTGCACCGTCGGCGGCTCGTCCGCCGGCGGCTCCTCCGGCCCGTCCGTGGCGTCGCCGTCGGACTCCGCGGCGAGACCGTCCGCGACCTTCTTCACCTGGCGCTTCACGCGGTGGGTGAAGTCCGCCAGGCTAGCGTTCACCTCGTCGAGCTGACGCTGGTAGTCCGAGAGGGTGGCGCCGCGGATCTTGACCACCAGCCCGCAGTGAGGGCAGCTGAAGCCGCCGTCCGGCCTTTCTTGATGCGGCGTAAAGCGGGTGTGGCGCGAGCATTTGGGGCAGGTGAAGTCGGCGACGGCGCGCAGGGCGCCGGGTTCGCCGACCTCGCTGACGGTAAATGGACTCGGGGGCTTACGGGCCATCGGCACTCTCCTTCTCGGCGATCTCGCTCTTGCTCTTGCTGAGGCGCGCTGGACCGATTCCACCACAAAGGTCCGAAGACGCGCGAGGGAGGGCTGCTACGCTAGCCGCGCCGCACCGGCGAATCGCGCCCCGCTCTCCACAACCCGAGCCGTGAGGTCAGTATTTCGATGACGACCCGTGCCGACCCCGCCGCCGTTCTCTCGCTCGACCAGGGAACGACCGGCAATACCGCTCTCGTGTGCTCGGAGGAAGGGGAGATTCTCGGCCGAGGCTACGTCGAGCTGCGCCAAAGCTACCCGCAACCCGGCTGGGTGGAGCACGATCCCGAGGAGATCTGGCGCGGCGCCCTCGGCGCCATGGAGAGAGCCCTTGACGAAGCGACCAGCGGCCCGGGGAGACCGGGCCAGATCCGGGCCCTGGGCCTCACCAACCAGCGCGAGACCACCGTGGTGTGGGAGCGCTCGAGCGGCCGCCCGGTGCACCCCGCGATCGTGTGGCAGAGCCGCCAAAGCGCCGAGATCTGCCGCCGGCTGCGCCAAGACGGCCACGCGGACCTGATCCGGCGGCGCACCGGCCTGGTGCCCGACGCCTACTTCTCGGGCAGCAAAATCCGCTGGATCCTCGATCGCGACCCCGAGCTGCGCTCCCGCGCCGCGGGCGGTGAACTTCTCTTTGGCACCGTCGACACCTGGCTTCTCTATCGCCTGACCGGCGGCCTCGTGCACGCCACCGAGCCGACCAACGCCAGCCGCACTCTGCTCTTCGACATCCACAGGCGCGAGTGGGACGAGGACCTGCTCGAGATTCTCGACGTCCCGAGGGCCATGCTGCCCGAGGTTCAGGCCGGATCGAGCCGGGTGTTCGGCGAAACGGCGGTCGCGATCGGCAGCGTGCCGCCGGGCCTGCCGATCGCCGGCATCGCGGGCGACCAGCAGGCGGCGCTCTTTGGCCAGGGCTGCTGGGGCGCCGGGCAGGCCAAAAACACTTACGGCACCGGCTGCTTTTTGCTGATGAACCTGGGCGAAGACGCTCCCGAGTCCTCGGACAGCGGCCTTCTGACCACCCTCGGCTGCGACGCGCGCGGACTGCCGACTTTCTGTCTGGAAGGCTCGGTCTTCGTGGCCGGCGCCGCGGTTCAGTGGCTGCGCGACGAGCTGGGCATCATCCGCGAGGCCGCCGAAACCGAGGACCTGGCCGCCGGACTCGAGGACAATCTCGGGGTGTATCTGGTGCCCGCCTTCGCGGGTCTGGGCGCGCCGTATTGGGACATGGAGGCCCGCGGGGCGCTGGTCGGGCTGACCCGCGGCGCCGGCAGGGCGCACC
>JBCCLG010000976.1:0-2355 GCA_039027015.1 Acidobacteriota bacterium
GCCTGGGCATCAGGTTGTTCTTGGCCACCCTCGCGTCCAGCTCCCTCACCTCGTTGGTGAGGCGCAGTCGGTTGACGTCGGGCCGCATCTTGTAAGCCTGGTCGACCGCGGCGGGCACGTCGATCGGGCTGTGGGCGATCTCCGGCTCGGTCACCGGGATGATCGGCAGCTCCCAGAGCCTGCCGCGGGCGAAGTTGATTTGGCGGCGGAGCTGATCCTCGGCGTCCTCCACGGCCTGCCGGCGGCGGATGATGTCCTCTTCGCGGCGCGCCACGCCGGCTTCACTCTGCACCATCTCGAGCGGTGCCTTGGTGCCGACGTCCACCTGGATCCGATTCATCTCGTGCAGCTCTTTGGCCAGCTTGAGGCTTTCCTCGGCCACCTTCAGCTGCTCCTTAGCCCCGACCAGGCTCCAGTACACGTCGGTCACGTTGACCACCACGTTCTCGACTTCCGTGCGGAACTGCTCGCGGTTGATCTCGGTGTCGTTGCGCGCCACCAGGATATTCCTCTCGGTGACCTCGCGTCCGCGGCCGCGCAGAAGAGGCTGCGAAATGCCGGCGCTCAGGTTGAGGATGAACTGCGGGTTGGGCTGCTGGTTCACGTCGGAGGAGGCGCGGCGGGTGTTGTTGAAGAACACTCGTGCCGTGCCGCCCCAGGGGGTCAGCCTGGTGAGGGAGAAGTTCCACTGGTCCTCGTCGGAGGTGATCACGTCGCCGCCGAGCTGCAGCAGGGAGCTTCGCGGGCTGGTGCTGCTCGACGTCGAGGCGTCGGCCTCGAGGTTGAAGTCATAAATAGACAGGGCTTCCTGAACGCCGAGCTGCGTTCGGCTTCGGTTGAAGCGCTGGACGACCAGGGAAACATTGTGCTGCAGCGCCTTCTCGACCACCCCCGTGAGGGTGAGGTCGAGGCCGTTCTCGGCATCGGACTCAAACGGCTCCGACTCGCTGCCGTTGGCGTTGATCGGCAGGTCGATGGTGTCGGCGGCGATCGCGACCGAGCCCAGGCCACAGAGGGCTACTGCGGCGACAGATCGCAGGGCCCCTCCGAGGAGGCGAGAGTCGCCGGCGATTCGAAGTCGGTCGAAGAAAGAAGTCATGTGGTCTCTCGCTCCATGCTGGCCTCCCGAGGGGCGCGGCCCGGAACGGGAGGCGCCCTCAGCGGGATTGTTTCGGATGTTCTACGGCCTATACGATCAAATGTTACCGGGCGTTTCCAGTGGGATATGAGTCGAGCCTGAGGCTTCCGTTCACTCTCGAGCCAGATTTTTAGCTCTCGCCGGATCGCGGGACCCCGCGCGGCGCCAGCCTCTTGAAGCAAGAATCGGTCCAGCGGGTGAAGCAGCGCGGATGCGCGCCGGAGCGCCGCACGGGCGGACGCAGCTCCCGTGCGGGAGCCGCGCCGACTGCTCGAATTCGGGACGCTCCGTCACGAAATCGAACAGGTCCGTCGGCCCGCAGAGGCCTTGGCCCAGCCGAGCTCGAGGGTCGGCCTGGCCGCCAGAAGCTCCGCGGTGTAGGGATGCTCGGGGGCGCTCAGAACGCGATCGCTCGGGCCCGCCTCGACGAGGCGGCCGCGCAGCATCACCGCGACTCGATCGGCAAACGAAGCGGCCGTCAGATCGTGGCTGATCAAAAGAAGAGAGGTTCCGTCTTCGCGCCTGCGGGCTTCGAGCGATTCGAGCACCTGGGCCCGCAGGCTGGCGTCGAGGCTGGCGACGGGCTCGTCAAGAACCAGCACCCGGGGGCGGCAGGCCAGGGCCCGGGCGAGGGAGATCCGCTGTTTCTGCCCGCCCGAGAGCTGGTGGGGATAGCGCTTCGCGAAATCTCGGGAGAGCCCCATTTCGCCCAGCAGATCGTCTCGTCTTTCGGCCCTCTCGGTCCCTTCGACACCCGCAGCCTCGAGGGCCTCATCGATCGAGCCGCCGGCCGTCATGCGCGGATCGAGCGCCTGGGCCGCGTCCTGAAAGACCATCTGAACCTCGAGACGGGCACGCTTGCGGGCCTCAGGCTCCAGGGAGCTGAGCGCCTCACCCCGCAGGAGAATCCGGCCGGAGTCGAGCGGCAAAAGGCCCACCAGGCAGCGGGCCAAGGTGCTCTTGCCGCACCCGGACTCGCCGATCAGGGCCACGCTCTCCCCAGCCGCCAGGGCGAGGTCGACCTTCGATACCGCCTCGATGCGCGAGGTCTGGAGGCGCCAGCCCACGAGGCGCCGCACGGCAAACGCCTTGCACGCGCCGCGCGCCTCGAGAATCGCCTCGCTCACGGCGTCGACCTCCCGGCGGACTGCGATCGCCCGGCCTCGAGAAGGCGGCGGGTGGCGGCTTCCTTAGGGAGAGACTCGAAGATCTCCGCC
>JBCCLG010000977.1:0-2353 GCA_039027015.1 Acidobacteriota bacterium
ACGCGGCCACCGGCCGCCGCTACGCCAGGGTCTCGGGCGACTTCAACCCCATTCATCTCTGGCCCGCAACCTCCAAACCCCTGGGCTTCAGGCGGCCCATCGCCCACGGCATGAACCTCGTGTCCCGCGCTTACGCCGGGCTCGAGGCGGCGGCGAGCGCAGGCCCCCACAGGCTCGAGGTGCGATTCAAGACCCCGGCGCCGCTGCCCGGCGAGGTGCGCTGCTTCTATCCGCCGCCTGGCAGCGCCGGGGAGCGCTCCTTTGAGCTGTGGAGCGCCGACGGCGAGCGGCCGCATCAGGTGGGCCGAGTCGAGTCTCTCGACGCGCAAAGCGCGTGAATCGCAAGATATAGCCTCTCCATTTTAAGGCGCCGTGAGGCATTCATGGTGGTGAAGTGCGCCTGGTGGCCGGAACGACCCTTCGAGGGATTCGAGGCCTTGGCCTCTCATTCTGATTTGGAGAACCCCATGATTCTGACGTCACGTTCCTCGCAAAACCTGCTCTTGACCGCGAGCTGGCTCTGCCTGGCGTTCCGCGCGGCCGCCGGGCTGGCCCAGGCGCCGCCGGCGCCTGAACGCCCCGCCATCGAAATCGCCCACGTCACCTCGGACGGCGTGGACTTCACGGTCGCCCTGAACCGTCCGCGGCCCCTGGGCCCCGAGGCCTCGGACTCCGCGCCGGATCAGCGCTGGACCCTCAGTCTTCTGGGCGGCCGCGACGACCAGATTCTCGCGAAGACAACTTTGACGCCCGCGGATCTTGAAGCCTCCTCTTCCTTCGTGCTTAAGGCGGACCTCGAAAGCCTCGCCAGACGCGGCTGGCAGCACGCCGTCGAAATACGGTCGCGGGACAAGGTGCTCGATCGCATGGATCTGAGGCTCCAGCTCGACTGCCCCGAGGCTGGAGCGGAGCCCTGCACCTTGAGCGCGCTGCCGGGATGGAAGCTTACGGGCGCCGTGCGCATGGGGCGCGAGCTGGGCGCGGCGCTCGAGTCGGGCCTGGAGATCGAGGAGATGCTGGCCTCCCCCGATCTCAGAGGCCCTCTGATCGAGGCCGCGGTCGACCTTCAGCAAATCGCGGTCTCCGGCGCCGGCCACTGCACGTGCTTTTACACCGCGAACGTCAGCCCGTTCGGCGGCGCCAGTCACGCCGTGGCGCAGCTGGTTCTTGAGGCCCACCAAGACCCGAACACGGGGGAAACCGTGGCGCTTCCAAGCCTCCGATCCTTCGGTGACGAGCTGCTCGCGACGGACGACCGGCTGATCATGACCTATGAGACCGAGCGCACGGTG
Source organism: Acidobacteriota bacterium (assembly GCA_039027015.1). Lineage (GTDB taxonomy): Bacteria > Acidobacteriota > Thermoanaerobaculia > Multivoradales > J023 > JAUIJL01. The sequence continues at coordinate 1,293 of JBCCLG010000977.1, forward strand.
CGCGTCGACTTCGGCTGCTTCACGATCACCCCCGCGCAGACCGTCCACGTCACAACCCAGCGGGGCGCGCTCCAGCAGGTGGGCCTGCCGGCCCTCGAACCCTGCGAGAAGGCGTGCGACGGGCCGGTGGACTGGCGCCTTCGAGACTTCAGCAGCCTGATGGTTCTGATCTCCAGCGGCTGGGCCGAGGCCTTCGCCTCCCACGAGATGGAATGGAGAATCGCCGCCGACCTCTCCGGACTCGCGGATCCCGGCTCCCTCTCGAGCAGCCTTGGAGACAGCCGGCGCGCTCGGGGAACGCAGTACGCGCCCTGGATTCTGGACTCCTTCATCGAGTTCCCCACGGCGACAGAGTCGCGCATGGCGCCCGCGGTCGGCCGGCTCACGTCGCGCTCCCTGGCCGACATCCAGGACTGGAGCCCGACTCAGCGTCCCGGAGCCAAGGCCTCGGCGGGAGCGGCGATCGAGGCCGAAGGCGTCTCGAGCTGCGGACCGAGCTTTTACCTCATGGCCGAACCGACCCTGTGGAATCCTGCCATGACGCCCTCGGTTCTCGACATCGAGGTCATCTCGGAGGTCGAGGAGGACCCCTGAGAGGACGGCTGGGGGGCGCGGCCGCGAATCTTTTTCCCCCGCACGAGGCATACTGGATGCGTTTTGCGCCTGATGGTGCGAACGACCTAACCCTCGGGGATTCGGGCCCCGAGCCGATCCGGAGATTCTTATGCCTGTGCCATTTCTACGGGACCCTTCCGCGCCGCTCAGCACGCCCGCACTCGCCTGCGCGCTGCTGACCGGACTCCTTCTTCAGACCCCCGCTACGGCCTCGGCCTCGTCGGCAGCGGACGATCTGCCGCTGCCGGCGCGCGTGCTGTCGGTCTATTCAAACGGCTCAAGCTTCGAGGCCGTGGTTCATACCGACGGCTCCTTGCCCGCGAACCAGCCTCTGACGCTCACCCTGCGCGATCGCGACGGCGGCGCCATCTCTTCCTTGGGCTTCCCGCCGCCTCCGGAGGCCGGGGAATCCTCCTGGAGCCTGCCCGGCGACTTCGCCAACCTGC
>JBCCLG010000978.1:0-2352 GCA_039027015.1 Acidobacteriota bacterium
GCACGTAGAGCACCTTGCCGTTGGGCAGGACGGCGCCGTGAACCCCCTCGACCTCGAGACTCACCGGCGGCGCCCAGCTGCCCACCACCGCCGGCTGCCCCGCGGCGGGCGCGCCGTAAAGAAGCGCAAGCCCGAGGGAGATCAGCGGACGCGCGAGTCGTAAAAGAAAGGTGCTGCCGGGAACGCCGGAGGGTTCAGTCGTCATATCTATTCCTTTTCCGTCTTCGAGCTTGAGGGAATACAGGCCGCTAGAAGCGGCTTGCGGGCTGGACCGAGACGAGACAAAAATCATGACATTTCAGGCGTCAAACGGTTCTTAAAATTATTTAATCCCCGCGCGCAAATCCTGCGCTCGGCCGCATATTTTTCGTGAAATATTTTTAATCTGAGCCGCCTGCCGGTCAGGATCGGACCCGAGCCCGGGGGTGCGGGAAACCTCGTCCCGCTTTTTGCGTCTCAAGGGCTAACCCTCGATCACGCCTAGCCTCGCAAGGAGCCGACCATGCTCGATCCCGTGAAGCCACCCAGCCTCAAGACCCCCCGCTCGTTCCGGAGGCAGGCGAGCCCTCTGGCCGCCCTCCTCGTCGCCGTCCCGCTCGCTCTGGCCTGCGCCACCGAGCCGTCGCCTGCTCCCGCGGAGCCGGCCTCGGCGGCCGGAGCGTTTCCCTACGCCGAGCAGATCGTGCGATCGCTCGAGCCCGCCGTGCCCGTCGAAGGCCAGCAGCGATGGACGCTCGAGGAGCGCATGGAGCGCTATCGGGCTCCGGCGCTCAGCGTCGCGGTCTGGCACGACTACGCCGTGGTGTGGACGGCGGCCTTCGGCACGGCCGACGTCGAGAGCGGGCGGGCCGCAACCCCGGAGACGCTCTTCCAGGCTGGCTCGATCAGCAAGCCGGTGGCCGCCGCCGCGGTCCTGGCGTCCTGGCAGCGCGGCGAGCTCGACCTCGACGCGCCGATCAACTCGATTCTCACCAGCTGGAAGCTGCCCGAGAACGAGCTGACGGAAAAATCCCCCGTGACCCCCAGGCGGCTTCTCAGCCACACCGCGGGCACCACGGTGCACGGCTTTCCGGGCTACGCCGTGGACGAGCCGGTTCCCAGCGTGCCCCAAATCCTCGACGGCGCGGCGCCGGCCAACACCTCGGCCGTGCGCGTCGATCTCGAGCCCGGCGAGCGCTTTCGCTACTCCGGCGGCGGCTCCACGGTGATGCAGCTGGCGATGACCGATCTCACCGGCCTCCCGTACCCTGAGCTGACGCGCCAAAGCGTCCTCGAGCCGCTCGGCATGAGCTCCAGCACCTACGAGAACCCCCTGCCCGCGGAGCGGCTCCCCCTGGCCGCGGCGGGCTACTGGCGCAACGGCCGAGAGGTTTGGGGCAAGCGCCACACCTACCCCGAGATGGCCGCTGCCGGCCTTTGGACCACGCCCTCCGACCTCGCCCGCTTCGCCCTCGACCTGCAGCGCGCCCTGCGCGGCGACGAGGGGACCCTGCTGAGCCAGGAGACGGTGCGCGCCATGATCACGCCGGTGAGCGGGCGATCGGGCCTCGGATTCTTCGAGTACGAGTCAAACGGCGCCCTCTACTTCGGCCACGGCGGCGCCGACGAGGGCTTCCAGGCCTGGCTGATCGCCAGCCAAGAGGGCGGCCACGGCGCGGCGATCATGGTCAACTCCGACTACGGCATTACGCTCGCCGAAGAGCTGGTTCCGGCGATTTCCCGGGTCCTCGGCTGGCCGGGCTTCGCCCCGGAGCCGATCACCCCCGAGAGCGTCGACCCTGCGAGCCTGGACGCCCTGGCGGGCCTCTACCGGATGGGAGAGCATCTCCTGCTCGAGGTTTCTCGTCAGGGTGACGCGCTGATGGCGCGCGGCCTCTTCGAGGAGGAAGCCACCCGCCTAGTGCCCCAAGAAGGGGGCGTCTTCGTCGCCCAAAGCGACGGCGCACGGCTCGGCTTCAAGCGGGCGGAGGACGGGCGAGCCACCGCGCTCTTCGACGCCGAAAATCCGGAGGCCGGGCTCCTGCCGCGCCTCGACGAAGAGAAGCCGATCGCGGAGGTTCTGCTCGTCGAGGGCTCGACCCAGGCCGCGCTGGATCTTCTGGCCGTCGATGGGGCCTCGGAGGACACGCTCAACAATCTGGGATATACACTCCTGCGCTCGCAGCGCCCGGAGCAGGCCGAGGCGGTACTCCGCCTGGCCGCCGAGCGCCATCCGCTGTCGGCCAACGCGTCGGACAGCCTCGGAGACGCCCACCACGCCCTGGGCGACTACGCCGCCGCCGCGGACGCGTTCCGCGCCGTTCACGCAAAACTCGAGGGAGATCCCAACCTCAGCGACGAAGAGAAAGCCCA
>JBCCLG010000979.1:0-2346 GCA_039027015.1 Acidobacteriota bacterium
ATTCGCCGGCGCCGCCCTTCGGCGCCTCGGCGCCCGCGGCCTGCTGACCCTCGGCCTCGCCGCCGAGGGCCTGCGCTGGCTGCTGACCGCCCTCTCCCCCGACCTCGCCGTGGTGCGCGCCGCGCAGCTTCTGCACGGCGTCGGGGTTGCCGGGGTTCTGGTGGGCGGGCCGCTCTATCTGGAGCTCTCGGTCCCCTCGAGGCTGCGCGCCACCGGCCAGGCGCTGGTCGCGACTATCGGCATCGGGCTGGCGTCGATGCTGTCGATTTCCGCGGCGGGCGCCCTCTTCGACTCCATGGGCCCGAAATTTCCTTATCTCCTAAGCGGAATAGGGGCCAGCCTCCTGGCCCTGGCGGTCCGCTGGCGCCTGCCTCAGCCCTACCGTCCCGAGGCGAGAGCCTCCGATATACTGCAGTCGTGAAATCGCTCGATCCGCTTCCCTCCCTAGCGGATCGCGGTCGAGGTCAGCTGAACGCCAGGGTCATGAATCTTTCGTCGGAACACGGCCTGCGCTTTGCGGGTGATTTGGGAGTCGCCCCGCTTCGCGTTCCGGGGCCTCATCGAAAGAATCGGCTCGAAGCGCGGTTCAGCTCCGGCCTCAGGCCGCGAATCGCTTCCGCTCTCAACCGCGGGACCCTCGCTTGGGTCCTGGGCGCGCTGTGCGTCCTGTTGGCGATCGCGCATCCCGCAGACGCGCAGACGGAGGAGCTGCTGCGCTGGAGTCAGGCCTGGCAAAGGGCCGGCGATTCGGGGCCCTGGGTCGCCATTTCGCGCGACGGGCATGCCCGCCTCCACCGGCCCGACTTCTTCCGGGACCCGGGCGCCTTCGAGCTGCGCCTCGACCCCGAGGAGATCACCGCCCTCGCCCACGACGTCAGCCTGCTCGAAAGCTTCGACGCCCGGGAGATCCGGCGCCGGGTGGAGGATCAGAAACGCGATCGAGCCGAGCGCTCGCAAGGGACCCGCTCTCTCAGCGGGCCGGCGCCCTCGCGCTTCAAGACGCCCTCCCGGGAGATTGTCTGGCGCTCCCCCGGAAGCGATGCGGGCCTTCTCGGAGACGACGACGCCGCGGCGCAGCTCGAGAGGCTCGCCCGCCTCGAGAAGAGGCTCCTCGAGCTTCTTTCAGACCCCAGGCGTCGACCGCTGGAGGCGCCCTGATGGTTGCGAAGGCGCTCGCGGTCGCTCTGGGCGCGCTGCTGGCCGCGCTGCCCGCGCTGGCGGGATCTTTCAGCACCGCCGGCGAGACCCTGGGAGAAGACCTCATCCTTCACCCCGTGGGCTATGACGGCACGGGCGGCGAGCTGGTTCTGACCGTCTGCCTCGACCCCGCCGACCCCCGCTCCGCGCAGGCCGAGTCTGCCGTTTTCTTCGCCGCCCGAACCTGGAACGAGCGCGTCGCCGCCACCGGCAACCTCCGAGCGGACGCGGTACCCGCGGGCACCCTCGACTTCGAGTCCACGGCTCTGCGCGCCCTGGGGCTGTGCCTGGGTCTTGAAGATCCCTCCGACTCCCAGGGGTTCGCCAGGGCCACCAACGGCGCGGGAGGCTTCGATCGCGACCCTGGCGTCGACGCCGTCGCCGGCACGAGGGACGATCTGCGGGGAGACGACCAGAGCCTCACCTGGTTCAGGCTCCTCGACAACGACCCCCTCACCGCCTCCCAGGCGACCGTGGACGCCAGCACCTACAGCCGCGACACCGCGGTTCTCCCGGAGGGCGACACCTTCGCCGCCACCGCCACCCGCGCCGCCGCGGCGGCCCAGGGGTTTCCAGAGACCGAGGCCGTGATGGTCGCCGACCTGCGGCCGGGCGAGACGAAAAGACGGCTCACCTTCGACGACATCGCCACCCTGCGCTACGCCGAAACCGGGCTCGACGAGATCGCCGGTACCGCGGACGATTACACCGTTCGTCTCGTCTTTTTAGGCTTAGCCGCCGCCTGCGACCTCCGGGTCACCTTCGACACCCAAAGCGCGCCCGCCGTATGCTCGGTGGGAGCCAGCCGGATTCAGGACAACCACTTCGGGATCGTAGGAAACGACACCTTCGCCTTCAGCGACGCCGTGCAGTGGCACTTCAACACCCAGGACATCGTCTTCGTCAACGGTTTCGAGACAGGCACCACCGAGGCCTGGTCCTCCACCTTTCCTTGACATGATAAGCGACGAGCGCGGGACTCGACGTGGTTTGAAGCTGGCGGACAAGCACAGCCGGGCGACCCATGCCCGAGGGTTGTCCCCGGGAGCCTTGCTCAGACTCGCCTTCGCCCTGCCGCTCTTGCTCCTTTCCGTTGCCTGTACTCCCCACGTGGAGCCTGGAGAGACCTATGAGATGGCTCTCCACAAA
>JBCCLG010000980.1:0-2343 GCA_039027015.1 Acidobacteriota bacterium
GGCCGCTCGGGTACTCGGTCTTTAACCAAAGCTCGATCAGCTGGGTGCTGGCCGGTGGCCGGAGGCTCGGTGCTGAACCTTCTGAGCGAAAGAGTGGTTCCAGCGTGAACGTCATTTTCACAGGAGCCTGAGCGCTTGCCGGCGCGGTGATCGGCTCGGCCGGCTCGGCTGCCAGCCTCGCGTTCTCGGTCTGGAGCGCAGATTGCTGAATCTGCATCGGCAGTCCAACGGCCAGTGCCGCGAACGCAGCCGCCGCGGTGGCCCAGGCGTGGGGATGAGCTTCCGCCCACCGCCAGCACCGGCGCCAGAAAGAGAGGCTCCCCGCAGGCTGTCGCTGCTCTTCTGAGGCTTGAGGAAGCCGGCTGCTTTCGGGCGAAATTTGAAGGGCAGCTTTTTCGCGTAGAGCCAGCGCGAGGGCTATCTGCTCCTGGCCTTCTCGAGAAGACAGGAGCCTGGCTTTTAACGGCTCTGATTCCGACCGCGGAAGGCTTCCTTCAAGCCAAGACTCGAGAAGTCCCTCGTCGTGAGCGCGAACGGCCTCGTAGAGACCGCTGTCTCCGAGAAGCTCCTGCTCGAATTCCTCGCGCGCCTCATCGGACATTTGGTCGAGGAGGAATTGTCTGACTTGGGTGCTGCGATCCATCATACTGCTCCAGATTACGCGACTGCTTGAGGTAGCCACTCCTTGCGTTCATCTAGTCATGTCGACGGGTCCGATTTCGTTTCACCGATCCATTCATGAGGTCTATTTGTCTGCCCGCGCGGCAACGCAGGGTGCCACGCACTTTTTGAGTCTCTTGCGCAGGCGATGAGCGTCGATTCGCAGGGCATTTGCGGTTTTTCCTCTCGCCTCTGCGAGCCGTGCGCGCGTTTCGATGCGCCTTTTTCCTTGGTGGGCGTGGAAAAGCATCAGCATGTTGCGCTCGTCCTCCGTCAGAATGCTCTCGCAGCAAAGGTCCAAGCATGCGAGCCAGTCCTCGCGTGCGTCGGGAATTTGATCCCAGCCGGCCTCGTACTTGAGCTCTTCCTTCGTGGACTCTTCTCTATCGAGCTTCCGAAGACCTTCCATGAAGACCGGTCTCACAAAGCCAGAGGCGTAGCCCTCGACTGTGGTAGTCAGCGTGATCCCGGCCTTGATCTTCTGCGCCACTCGGTCGACGACCTCGTAAGCCGCTTCCCGAGGATCCTGCGCCCCACGCCACTCGAAGATACGCTGAAGCTTGTCTAACAAGGCAGCGAGCCTTTCTGCTGCTGCCTGAGGGTCTGGATCCAGGGCCTTGAGCAGATCGGCCCAAGGCAAGGCGTGGGCTTCACTCAAAGCCACTCTCCCTGAAAAACGAAAGAGCCCCAATAATAGGGCGGGAGGCCGTCATCCATCAGCTCGAGCTGGGCTTCTCGGAGCGCCTGCGCAGGGCGCACCCCTTGACGCCACACTCGATCGTAGAAGGACACCATGAGGTTCCGCGTGATGCCGTCCTGGACGGCCCACTGACTCGCGATGACCCGCGGCACGCCGGCATGCATGAACCCGGTTGTCAACCCAATTAGCCCTTCGCCTTTTAGTTCCCGTCCGCGGGCGCTTCTACAGGCACTTAAGACGACCAGATCGGCTCCGAGCCGGCGATCGTAGAGTTCATCAGCGTGCACTTGCCCGTCACGTGACTGCCCCGATTCGTCAAACAACGAAAGCACAAGCGAAGCCCGCGGTATGGGGCCTTCTGAGACGATGCCATGAGTTGCGAAATGTAAGTACCGAGCCGATCTGACCTCTGGCTTTTCGAACTCTTGCTTGGAGGCGTCATGGCCCATTCGCAGGGTAACGTTGTAAGGTGCTATGTCTTGAATCTCAGAGGCTTCATCCCGACTGAGGGGTAGGCGCTGCAAACTGTAGTTTGCGGGTCGAATGGAGGAGCTGGATTGATTTCTTGGGTCGTTGGCTTCGAAAACAGGGTCTGCGAATATGTAAACTCCATCAGATAGGGTTTGCTCTGGTGCAGCCCTTATAGCGGCAAGAGCCGAAGCTGATGGCAGTGAAACGACCTCAAACTTTTCGAGTATTGAAAAAGCATCCCTTCCATTCTTCGGTTCAACCTTCAACAGCGCCGCTGGGATTCTAGCTAAAGAACTAGCAGCAACGACCAACCAACGTTTCTTTTTTTCAGTGAGTTCCGCTGCTTCCGGCAGGCGCAAAATTGCTGCGAGTTCCTGTGCGGCGATCGGTGTAAGCCGATCCGCCTGAGCAATGCGGTGACCCCTGTCTTGCGCGGATTCATCCTGCCGGTTCTGCTCTCTGGCGGTCAGAAGTTCATAGAGATTCCGAGAGGCGCTATCGATGTTATTTGA
>JBCCLG010000981.1:0-2342 GCA_039027015.1 Acidobacteriota bacterium
ATCGGCCTGATGAAGGCGGTCGAGAAATTCGAGTACCGGCGCGGCTATAAATTCTCGACCTACGCCACCTGGTGGATCCGCCAGGCGATCACCCGCGCCATCGCCGACCAGGCCCGCACCATCCGTATTCCGGTGCACATGATCGAGACCATCAACAAGCTCACCCGCACCAGCCGTTCCCTGGTGCAGGAGCTGGGTCGCGAGCCGACCGCGGAAGAAATCGGCCTGCGCATGGACCTCTCGGCCTCCAAGGTGCGCAAGATCATGAAGATCGCCCAGGAGCCGATCTCCCTCGAGACGCCGATCGGCGAAGAGGAAGATTCGCATCTGGGAGATTTCATCGAGGATAAAAACGCGGTTTCGCCGATCGACTCGGTGGTCGACTCAAACCTGCGCGACTCCACCTCGCGGGTGCTCAAGACCCTCACCCCCCGCGAGGAGCTGGTGCTGCGCATGCGCTTCGGCGTCGGCGAAGGCTCGGAGCACACCCTGGAGGAAGTCGGGCGCTCCTTCAACGTGACGCGCGAGCGCATCCGCCAGATCGAGTCCAAGGCCCTGCGCAAGCTCCGCCACCCGAGCCGAGCGACCAAGCTGCGGGCCTTCCTCGAAACCTGACCGGGGCTGGCCAACGTAGAGACACCCAAAAAGCGCGGCGAACTTCTCGCCGCGCTTTTTTTCTAGACAGACCCGCGCAGCCCTTCTGGACCCGCACAGCCCTTCTGGATCCTGCACGCCAACAAGCTCTCGGAGACCGCCATGCGACGCCGATTCTTTGCTCCCGCCGCCGCAGCTTCGATCCTCCTTCTGCTGATGCCGCCGCCCGCCGCGCCGGTCGGTCAAGAGCCGCCGGCCGAGGGCTCCTCGCCCTCGCCATTCGCCTTCGAGGAGAGCGTCGACGTTCGCCTCGTGCAGGTCGAGGCGCGGGTTCTTGACCGCGACGGACGCCCGATCACCGGGCTTGGCCCGGCCGACTTCGAGGTGCTCGAGGACGGAGCGCCCGTCGAGCTGACCTTCTTTGAGGAAGTTCAGCCGCCGCCTCGCCCCGGGCGGACTGCGGGGCTGCTGCGCGAGAGAGCTGGCGAGGATGACCCCGACGGAGCCCCTGCCGCCGGCACTCCGGGCGCGCCGCGCCACATGATTTTCTACTTCGATCACACCGGCCTCAGCGTGCGCAGCCAAAAGCGGGCTCTGGCGGACGTCGAGGAGCTGCTCGATCGCGGCCAGGTGCCCGCCGAGGAGGTGCTGCTCCTGAGCCGCAATCGGGGCTCTCTCGAGGTTGCGGCGCCCTTCGGATCGACCCGCGAGGAGCTGCGCGCGGTCCTGGGGACCCTGGCCACGGAGCGCACCTGGGGCGGCCAGGCGGCGCGAGAGAAGCGGCTGATGATCGAGCGCTTCCAGACCATCCTGCAGGACGAGCGCCTGCGCAGCGGAGACGGCGATTCGCCCTGTCAAGCGATGCTGGCGCGCGCCTTCCCGGTGATGAGGGCCCACGAGATCGAGGTGCGGGATCGCAACGTCGCCGCCCTGGTTCAGCTCGAGCGCGCCGCCGGCCTGGTGGCAGGCCTGCCCGGGGTCAAGGCCCTGGTCTACATCAGCGACGGACTGGAGCTCGCGCCGGGCCTCGACGTGATGCGCTACGTCGAGAGGCAGTGCCCCGGCGGCCAGGATTTAGCCAACCCCATCGGCGATCCGGCGGGCGAGACGCTCACCCCGGGCACCGAGCCGGGAGCCGACCTCTTTCTGGCCCTGACCCGGCGCGCCAACGCCCATCGGGTGACTATCTACTCCCTCGACGCCGGGGGCCTTCGCCTCGGCGCACTGGCCGGCGGCGTCGAGACGGGCCTGGTCGACCAAAGCGCCATCAACGACTTCGAGTCCGCCAATCGCAGCAACCTGCGCGACGGCCTCTCGGCCCTCGCCGAGCGCACCGGAGGTCGGCTGCTGATCAACCGCAACCGGTTCACCGAGCACCTCGAGGGCGTGGCCGAAGAGATGGTGCGCTACTACTCCCTGGCCTACGCGCCGCCCCACGGCGGCGACGGCGGCGAGCACCGCATCAGAATCCGGGTACCCGGCCTGAGCGGGGCCGAGGTCCGCTACCGCAGGACCTACCGCGATAAAAGCGCCGAGGAGCGCCTGGCCGACCGTCTGCACTCAGCGGCCTATTTGGGCTACGTGAGCAATCCCCTGGGCATCAGGGCGCGGGCCGCGGTGTCCGCGGACCGCAGCCTGATGGTGCGCGTCACGGTGCCTCTCGAGCGACTGCAGTTCCTGCCCGTCGAGGGCACCGAGGAGGCCCGCGTCGTGCTGCAGGCCATGGTGCGCGACGAAGCGGGCCGCAC
>JBCCLG010000982.1:0-2338 GCA_039027015.1 Acidobacteriota bacterium
TCGAGGCAGCAAGCATGGCCCAACCCACCTTCATCCAACGATCGCGACGGGCGGGCCGAGAAGGCGGCCCCGAGGGCGAAGAAGACCCCTCCAGCCATCGAAGACTTTCTCGGCGTTCCGACGAGAGACCTCGAGGCCTGGGCCGAACTTTGGACCCACGACCTGCCGTTTCCCGTGCAGCACGGTGGGGGGGTTTCTGGGCGCTTCGCCGGGCTGCTCAAGCGTTTGACCAGGCCGCTCGTCCGCTCCTTTCTCGGCGACCTGCTCGACCGTCAGCGGGTGTTCAATCTGATAACAATCGAGACGCTGATTCAGCAGCGCGACATACTCAATACGAAGGTCGCCGAGCATGAATCGCGCGCTCACGTGCTCGACGTGCGCACGACCCAGGGCTTCGAAGACGTCATGCGTCACAACGACGCGCTTTTCGCGCGCGTCGACCAGAAGCTCGATCGATATCGCCGCGAAGCCAAGGACCTGTGGCACCAGCTGGGAGCCCTCCTCGCCGCGCAGCAGACGAACGAAGCGCAGCGGTCGAGCCAGGAGCCGCAGTCTGAGGCTCCAGGGGCCGTCGGCGGCTCCGCGCTCGATCCATCGTCAGCTATCTCGGCGCTCGAAGAGCAGGCCTACCTCGACCTGGAGCTCAAATTCCGAGGGTCTGAGGAAGACATCGCCTCTCGGGTCGAGGTCTATCGCCCTCACCTCGAGGGACGAGAGACCGCCCTGGATCTGGGCTGCGGCCGGGGCGAGGCGCTCGAGCTTTTTCGCGACATGGGCCTTGAGGCCGAAGGCGTAGACGCCTCGAGCGAGATGGTCGCTCGCTGCCGCGACCGGGGTCTCCGTGCGGAGCAGGGAGACCTTTTCCAGGTGCTCAGCGGCCGGCCCGCCGGACAGCTGGATCTGATCACCTCCTTCCACGTCATCGAGCACCTGCCGCCGAGCTCGGTGGAGCTTTTGGTTCGCCTCTGCTGGAGGGCCTTGGCCCCCGGAGGTCTGCTGATCCTGGAGACGCCGAGCCCCCTTTCGCTCGCCATGTCCGCCCGCGATTTTTGGCTCGATCCGACCCATCGCCGGCCGGTCCATCCGGGGCATCTGGAGGTCACCTACCGCCAGGCAGGCTTCGAGCCGGTGGAGCGCCTGGACCTGCACCCGTTCGCGGCGGACTCCAGGCTGCCTGAAATTGATGTGGCGGCGGTAGCGCCCGAGCAGGCTCAGCTTGCGGATCGAGTCAACAGGCTGAGAGACGTGCTGGACGAGTTGCTCTTTTCGTATCGCGATTTTGCCCTTCTAGGGCATAAACCGACCGGCTCGGCGCCGGATCCCGCGCGATAAGTCCGCTTCAGCGGCCTGAAGCCCCGTATTTATGGTGATTTGGCATCTAAAATGCTTGACACGAACTAACTCTATGCCTAGTCTCGAGAAATCCGCATCCTGACGCCTTACTGGACTTTCACGAGTTCTTCGTTCCGTCCACGGCCCTGTCCATCCCCCCAAGAGGAAATCTGTCGATGAGTCGTTCCCGCAGCATTATTTTCGTTTCCGCCTTGCTTCTCCTGGCAGTCGGCGCCCAGGCTCAGGTCGCCCCGAGCGCCCTGAACATTCCGGGTAGCACCGCCGCAAGCGGCAGCCCCGGCATCGCCGGCACCTGCTCGATCAACAACCTGCAGGGCATGCTGGCCTCGGGCTTTCTGTCGTTCAACGCCCCCGGTGGCGGCCACGCTCTCTTTGTGGATCCCGAGGCCTCTGGCGGCGCCAGCGACCCCGGCTGCGGCTTTGGCGACTTCGAGGTCGAAGATTTCCGCATCGACAACATCGTAATTGACATCGCCGACGCGAGCGCTTTTGCTGCCGGTACCGGCATGGGCATGGCGACCTACTCGATCACCGTGCATGACCTGGCGACGCCGGGCGACTCCTGCGGCGGCCCGGGTGCCGTCCTCTTCGACACGGGCCCTCTCGATCTCACCATGACCGCCGCCGGTCAGTATTTCCCGACGATTCCGATCGGCATCACCGTCTCCGGTCCCTTCTTTGTGCAGTGGAACCTGCTCAGCCTCTCGAACGTCAACGAGACCATCTCGCCTCTTTGGGACGGCGTGGCCCGTCCGCTCTGCCGCCAGTTCGTCACGCAGGACAGTGGCGTCATGTACCAGGACCACAACGACTTTTTCACCAACGGCACCGTCGGCTGGCTCGACATCATCACCAACGGTGAGTTCGTGGAGCGCGGCACCGGTGGCGGCGGCGAGTTCCCGACCGAAGTCGACGTTGCGGTTCCGACCGCCAGCACCTACGGCCTGATCGCCCTCGGCCTGCTGCTCGCCGGGTTCGGCTTCCA
>JBCCLG010000983.1:0-2333 GCA_039027015.1 Acidobacteriota bacterium
CGCGCACCCCGGCCACCCGGGTCGAGACGCGAATCTTGAGACTGCGGCAGGTCTTGAATACGGCGGGTAGCTGCACCGCGAACTGCAGGATGCCGCCTATGAGGGCGCCCGTGCACGCCGCGAAGAACCAGCCCGTAAGGTCCTCGATCCCGGCCTCCTCGGGGCGGGTCAAAAAGCCCGAGGCGTAGACGGCGGTGACCAGCGCGGTCACGATGGAGATATTCCAAAAGGCCGGCGCCATATAGGGCAGAAAGAAGCGGCGGTGGCTGTTGAGAACGCCCATCGCCCAGGCCGCCATCACCATGAAACCGGCCATCGGGAAGATGTAGCGCACCGCCCGCACCTGCAGCAGGTAGCGGTCCACGTCTATCTCCCCGGCAGCTACCTTGGCGGCGTCGTCCAGGTAGCCCGGCGAGAGGACCGCCACCAGCCAGGGAGCCGCCGCCATTCCGAGCACCACCAGCAGGCTGACGGCAGCCAGCATCAGGCCGAAAATAGCGCCGGCGAAACGGCCGGCCTCTTCTTCTCGGCCCTGCTCCAAGAACTTCGAATACACGGGGATGAAGGCGGCCGAGAGGGTCTGCTCTCCCAGCAGGTTCTGCAGCAGATTCGGGGCCTTCATGGCCAAATGGAGCACGTCGGCGAAAGGGCCCGTGCCGAGAAAGCGGGAGTAGACCACCATCCGCACCAGGCCGAAGATCCTGCTGGAGAAGATCCCCAGGGCTACCCAGCGAGCGCCGCCGGTTCGTTCAGGCGAGCTCACGGCCGCCGCCTCGAGGCGGCCGCAGGCGCCGGATGTGCAGGGCCAGCCATGGTCGGCGAGTTTCCCCGAGATCCTCTCGGGCGTCAATCGCATGGCCGGAGGCCTTTCGGCGACCGTATAATCGAGGTGCATGCGCCGCCTCGACCGCTACATCCTGGCCGAGATCCTGGGCCCGCTGGCGCTCGGTTTCCTCGTCTACACTTTCATCCTGCTTATTCAGGTCCTGTTCAAGTCAGCAGATCTGCTGATCGGCAGCGGCGTGCCCTTCGAGACCATCGGCCGGCTGCTGATGCACTCGCTGCCGCACATCGTGGTGATGACCATCCCGATGTCGCTGCTCTTCGGCATCTTGATCGGCATCGGCAGGCTCTCGACCGATAGCGAGCTGGTCGCCATCCGCGCCGGCGGTATCAGCCTCTTCTCCCTCTATCGGCCGATCCTGATCCTCTCGGCAGCCCTGACCCTCCTGAACGTGTACCTGATGATCTCGGTGCTGCCTTACGGCAACCAGGCGGTGGTCAAGCTTCAGACCGAGATTTCCCTCCAGAGCCTCACGGAGGAGATCAAGCCTCGCGTTCCGCACACGGGCTGGGAGGACAAGGTTCTCTACATCTTCGAGTCGCCCGCCGACCAGCAGGAGTGGCGCGGCGTCTTTTTAGCCGACGCCATCCCCCTCGGCGACAGCACGGTGGTGATCGGAGAGCGCGGCGACGCCCAGGCCGACAAGGACGCCGGTCAGGTGGTTCTCGGGCTCGAGACGGCCGCCGTCCACGTGGTGGACCTCAACTCTCCGGAGACCTACAACATCGACCGGCGGGACCTGGCGCGCTACGTCCTGCGCTCCCAAGAACAGCGGCGCGCCACTTCGATCTCGAAAAGCATCCGAGAGATGAGTCTGCCGGACCTGCGCGACAAGGCCCGTGATCCGACCCAGGCTGAGAACGTCCGCAATCTGGCCAGCGTGGAGATCCACAAGCGTTTCGGCTTCCCCGCCGCCTGTTTGGTTTTCGGCCTGCTCGGACTCCCCCTCGGCTTTAGCAACGCCCGCGGCGGCCGCTCCTCGGGCTTTGCGCTGTCGATCGTGGTGGTGCTGATTTACTACATCATCTTCAATACCGGCGAGGAGGCTGCGCGCGACGGCACGGTGCAGCCATGGCTGGCCGTGTGGCTGCCCAACGTTCTGATGCTGGGGGTCGGTCTCTTTCTGCTGGCGCGCAAGAATCGCGACAAGAGCCTTCTCCTGCTCAACCTCGACCGCTGGATTCAAAACAATCTTTGGGGGCGGATCCGCGAAGCCAGGATCCGCAGCGAGCGGCGCCAGAAAGAGAAGCGCGAAAAGCTCCGCCAGCGTTTGGCCCAGGCGAACGGCAGAAGGCCGCAGCTCGTGCTCAGGCTTCCCCACTTTTCCTGGCGCTTCCCCAACATGGTGGACCGCTACCTCTTGCGCACGTTCTGCCAGGTTTTCATCATCGCGGTGATCTCCGGTCTGACCGTCTACCTGGTGGCGGACATGACGGAGAACGTGGAGGACATCCTCAAGAACGAGGTTCCCACGAGCATCGTCCTCTCC
>JBCCLG010000984.1:0-2332 GCA_039027015.1 Acidobacteriota bacterium
CCGGCAGATCGCCGAGGCCCACGGCGGCACCCTCACCCTCGAGAACCGCGCTGCGGGCGAGGGTCGCGATGGAGAGGAGGCGGGCGCTCCCGCTCGTGCCGAGAGCGCGAGGGGCGGCTGCGTCGCCAGCCTGCGCCTTCCCCTGTCGAGCCGCTCATAACCGGCCCTCGATGCCGCCGCCGCCGCCGGGCGGCATCGGGCCTGCCTGCGGGCTCTTCTGCGCCGGCGGCTGTCGCGTGGGCGGGCCCGTCCCGTCAAAAGGGCGCGGGGGAGCGGGCCTCGGGAACGTGACGTCTTCTTTGCTTCAGGGGTCCTCTTGAGGGTCGTAACTTCCAGATTTATCGCGATAAGGAAATTCGAGAATTCGCTAGGATTTCACGCAGCGCACGGACGATTCCGCGGGTCGGGTCGAACAACAGGTCATTCATCTTGTGAAAGGAACACCCTATGCTGCGCGATGCTGAAAGCATGCGGTCCATTCTTCGGTCATACCGCGAGCTGGTCGAGACCTCCTGGGCAGATCAGCATCCGGATCTTGCCACCAGGGCCGAGAGCTGGCCCTCGCTCGGTCTCGACGGGCTCGAGCGAGAGATCGAGACCCTGCTCGTCGAGGCGGCGCGGCCGCCGCGGGAGGTGCGGGTGTTCTGGAAGTGGGGCGACGACCTCACCTACCTGGGGCTGAACGCGCCGTTCGCCGCCGACGCCGGGTTCAGCAGCCCGCAGGCGATGATCGGGCGAACGGACTTCGACTCCGAGATCCCCTGGACGCGTCAGGCCGCCAAATACCAGGCCGACGATCGGGACGTCATGGCGCGGGGCGAGATTTGGCCGTACATTCTGGAGCGTCAGGAGCGCGAGTCCGGGGTGGAGTGGCTGCACACCGGAAAATCTCCCATCCGCGATCAGGACGGCACGGTGATCGGCCTTCTCGGCATGTACGAGACCATCGACAGCCGGCGCGCTATGGAGATCCGCCGCAAGTCCGGGCAGCTGGACTGAGCGCCTGAAACTTCCTCGCCAGCGGGCGGAACGCGTAAAATCAGCGGGTCATGAGCGGATCCTTGCCTTTTGAGAATCGAGCTTTCCTCTCCCGCCGGCGCCCCGCGGCCCGGGCGCTGCTTGCGGCGGCGGCCTGCGCCGCGGTTCTGGCCTGCGAGGCGCTGGCCTCGGCGGCGCTCGAAGAGGCCGGGCCCGCGGGCGACGGAGAGCCAGCGGCCCTCCGCTTCACGGAGGTCTCGGCGCAGGCGGGCCTCGCCTTCGAGCATTCGCTGCCCGATATTCAGCCGTTCGTCGAGCCGCTGATGATGCATTCCGGGCTCGCCGCGGGGGATCTGGACGGCGACGGCGATTCCGACCTGATCGCGCTCCGCGGTCCCCAGCAGGGCACCGCGCTTTTCCGCAATCGGGGCGACGGCACCTTCGAGGAGATCTCGGAGGGCTCCGGGCTCGAGCTGATCGGCCTCTGGCCGATGGGGGTCGCCCTCGCCGACATCGACGGAGATCGCGACCTCGACGTCTTTTTCGGCGGCGTGCTGAACGACGAGCCGCGGCTCTTTCGCAATCTCGGCGGTTTCCTCTTCGAGGACGTCACCGCCACCAGCGGATTTTTCTCCAGCGAAGACACCTTCTCGGCGGCCTTCGCGGACGTCGACGGCGATCAGGATCTGGACGTCTTCACCACCCACTGGGCGGGCAATGTCGACCCCCTTCGCCCGACGAATCATCTGTGGCTGGGCGCGGGTGACGGGACCTTCCGTCCGGTCGACGAGTCGGCGGGGATTTCGTCTCTCTTTCAGCCGACGGACTGGAGCTTCACGCCCAACTGGGCGGATCTCGACCGGGACGGCGACCCGGACCTTCTGCTCGCCACGGATTTTGGCGGCAGCGCCGTGCTCCTCAACCGCGGCGACGGCGCCTTCGACGTCGTGACCGACGAGGTGATTTCAGACGAAAACGGCATGGGCGCCTCGGTCGGCGACTTTGACGGCGACGGTCATTGGGATTGGTTCGTGTCGAGCATCTGGGATCCCGACGGCGTTCCCGAGGGCAATTGGGGCATCACGGGCAATCGCCTCTACCGCGGCCTCGGCGACGGCCGATTCGAGGACATCACCGAGCGCTCCGGCGTTCGGCGTGGCTTCTGGGGGTGGGGCAGCTGCGCGGCCGACTT
The DNA here is from genome assembly GCA_039027015.1 of Acidobacteriota bacterium. GTDB lineage: Bacteria > Acidobacteriota > Thermoanaerobaculia > Multivoradales > J023 > JAUIJL01. Next base: position 2,171 of record JBCCLG010000984.1, read on the forward strand.
CGACCTCGACCGCGATCTCGACCTCTACCACGTCAACGGCTTTCCGCCGCTGATCGCCTCGGAGTTCTTCGAGGACCCGGCCCGGCTCTTCCTGAACGACGGCGCGGGCGTTTTCACCGAGCGGTCCGAGCAGGCGGGCGTGGACGACCCCGGCCAGGGTAG
>JBCCLG010000985.1:0-2327 GCA_039027015.1 Acidobacteriota bacterium
CGCCGATCAGGGTCAAAAGGGTCGTCTTTCCCGAACCTGAGGGACCGGTCAGAATCACCAGCTCGCCGGGCTCGAGGCGCAGATCGATGTCGAAGAGCACCGGCATCGGGTGCTTGGCATCGCCGAAGTCGTGCCCGACCCCCTCGACCTTGACGGCCGCCTCGGCCTCCTGCTCGGCGTCGAGCAGATTCCGCAAGCGGCGCGAGATGGCGATGACCGAAGTACCCACTCCCCGACTCCTTCTGTTAAAAAAGCTCCGCCGGATCGGCGTCGAGGGCCCGGCGCATGGCGAGCAGGCTGGCGAGAACGCACATCGCCGCCGCGCACAGAACGACCAGGCCCGCGCGGCCGAGGCTGAGCCTGAAGGTCAGGCTCGTGAGGTCCGCCAGCAGCGAGCTGATCCACAAACCGAGGGGCGCGGCGAGGAGGGTGGCCGCGCCGGCCATGTAGAGGCCGCGGCGAATCGCCAGGCTCACCAGATGACGCCGGCCGTAGCCCATGGCGATCAGCGTCGCGAACTGAGGCAGGTGGTCGATCACGTCCGTGTAGAGAACCTGATAACAGAGGACGACGCCGATCAGAAAACCCACCATGACGCCGAGGCCAAAGACCGCGCCCACCGGCTTATTGCGGGTCCAGTAGCCGTGCACCTTGGCGGTCAGGTCGTCCCGCGTCAGCACCTCGAGGTGGGGCGCAAGCAGGGCCTCCACGGCCCGGCGGCTGTCCTCAAGCGAGGCGCCCTGGCGCAGGCGCAGCAGGCCGAAGTCCACCTCCTGCAGAGGATCGGGTCGCCCCGGACGGTAGAAGATCCGTGCGAAAGTCTGCTCGGAAACGATCAGGGTACCGTTCAGCTCGAGGTCCGTTCCCAAGGCAAAGTCCCCCACCAGCTCGAGCTGCCGGCCGTCGACCTCGCCGCGCGCCCCGGCGACCAGGGAGCCGCCGTAGGAGTCGCGCAGGCGGCGGTCAAAAAGAGCGGTATCCGGCCTGCGCAGCAGCCCGCGCTGGGATTCCACCCCGGCGAGCCGCAGGGAGGGGCGATCGGGATCGACCCCGAGGATGCGGATCTTGTCGCGCACGGCCAGACCGTCGCCGCGCCAGGTGCCCCAGCGGCTCAGGTAGAGCGGCACGGCCTCGGCCACGCCGGCAGCCGCCGCGGCGCGCGCCAGCTCCGAGCGCCGGAGGGGCTTTGAAGGGTTGGTGTTGTTCTTGAGCTGCGAGACCACCACCAGATCCGCGTCCAGGGAGTCGATCAGCAGGGTCGTGCTGTCGTAGATCGCGTTGAGAAAGCCCAGCTCGACCCAAATCAGGAGAATGGCGAAGGCGACTCCGGCCGCCGAGGCGGCCAGCCTGCGCGGATCGTGGATCAGCGAGAGCCAGGCGAGCGGCGTGGTGCGCGAAGCCCCCATCGCCGGCTTCAAAAGAGATCCGCCGGATCGGCCGACCGCACCCGGTGGCTGGCGAAGAAGGCGCCCAGCAGGCACATCAGGAGGCTGAGGAAGAAAACCCCGGCCAGCAGCGTCAGGTCGAGGCGCATGGGAAGACGGGCCAGGCGGCTGGTGACGGCGAAGAGCCCTCCGGCGGCGAGGGAGGCGGGCAAAAATGCGAAGAGCGTGTAGAGAACGCCCTGCTCGACCACCACCCGGTAGACGTCGCGCCGCGAGTATCCGAGGGCCTGAAGGGTCGCCAGCTCGGCCTTCCTGCTGGTGACCTCGGAAGCGAGGATTTGGAAGAGAATGACGCCACCGACCAGCACCGCAAGGGCGACGCCCGAGAGGAACATCAGCCCGATGGGGCGCTCGGTGAGGAAGAAGGCGCGGTCGCGGGCCTCGACCTGCCGCCGCGTCCACACCTTGGTATCGGCGGGCAGAAGCGCCCTCAGGCGCTCGGCGACCCGCTCGGCGCTCGCCCCCGGCTCGAGCTGAACGAGCCCCATCTCGACCTCGCCGGGCGGGGGGTCGAAGATGCGCTCAAAGCTTCGCCTGCTGGTCACCGCCAAGCCGTCGGCGACGAAGCCGGCGCCCCAGGAAAAGGAGTCGATCACCCGCAGACGCTGGCCGTAGAGCTCCGAGAGCGCTCCCGGGGCGTGCGCGCCGAGGCTGGGGTGAGACGCCCCGTCGAAAAGCACGGTGTCGAGCGCCGAGAGGCGCCGCAGCTTGGGGCTCATCGCGGGCAGGGTGAACGGGGAGTCGGCGGGAACGACGCCGAGCATCAGCAGCTCGGAGCTATTGCCGCTCTGCGGATTGCGCCACAGGCGGCCGCCGACGCGCAGGGGCACCACCGCGGCGATCCCCGCCACGCGGCGCGCCTGAGCCAGGCGCGCGTCCGGC
>JBCCLG010000986.1:0-2322 GCA_039027015.1 Acidobacteriota bacterium
CCTGGTGATTCCGGCGTTCAACGAGGAGACGCGCCTGGCCGCCGTCGTCGAGAGCGTCCGGCGGGCCGAGCTGGGATTCCAAATCGTGGTGGTCGACGACGGCTCGGCCGACCGCACCGCCGAGGTCGCCCGCGCGCTGCCCGGCGTCATCCTGCTGCGCCACCCCTTCAACCTGGGCTACGGCGCCGCCATCCAGACCGGCTATAAATTCGCGGCGCGCGGCGGCGCGACGCTGCTGGCGCAGATGGACGCCGACGGCCAGCACGATCCGGCGCAGCTGCCCGGCATGATCGAGAGAGTGGAGGCTGGGGGCGCCGACCTGGTGATCGGGTCGCGCTTCCTCTCCCCCACCGGCTATTCCATGGGCTTCGCCAAAAGCGCCGGCCGCCGCTTCTTCCAGGGCCTGGCCCGCGCCCTCGCGGGCCTGCGGGTTACGGATCCCACCTCGGGCTTCCAGGTGATGAACGGCCGGGTGCTCGAGCTCTACACCCGCGATTTCTTCCCGACGGACTTTCCGGACCTGGATATTCTGCTGCTGGCGCACCGGGCGGGCCTGCGCATCGAGGAAATCGCCGTCACCATGGCCCCCTCGCCCCGGGCCTCCACCCTGCATAGCGGCCTCGCCCCGGCCTACTACCTCTACAAGATGACCCTGTCGATCTGGGCCGGGCTGGGCGGGGTCGACCGGCCGGCTCTCTCCGCGGAGATTCCGGACGCCGGGAGCGAGAGACCTTGAGCCTCGAGACCCTCGAGGAGATGCGCGAAGTCTTTTTGGGCGCGCCCATTCCGTGGAGCACCCGGCTGCTCGGCATGGTCACCGCCTTCCTGCTTCTCTCGGCGGTGCTCTACCTGGTGCGACGGCGCTCGCTGGGCGAGGAGTACACGCCGATTTGGGTGCTCGCCGCGGTCGGCACCGCCGTAGTCAGCCTGTGGCAGACGCCCATCACTCTCCTCTCGCGCGCGGTGGGCGCGTGGTCCCATACCTCGACGCTCTTTTTCTTCAGCCAGGTCTTCCTGGTGGGCCTCTGCCTCTTCTACGCCGTCAGGCTCTCGAGACTGACCCTGCAGGTCAAAAACCTCTCCCAGGAGATCGCGCTCCTGCGCGCCGAGGGCGAGAATCGAGGCCCGGGGGGTCTGGGCCTGGGAAGCCTAGGGCCAGAGGCCTCGCCCCGCGCGCCGAACGAAGCTTCGGCGCGGCCGAGCGGCGGCGATCCGAACGCACGGCCCGCGGCCCGAGGCGGCCTCGAAGGCGATGGCTGAGGAGGCCGAGGGCGCCTCGATGCGGCGATGCGCGACCTGCCTCGGCCCGCGGGTTCACCGAAGGCTCTTTGAGAAATCGGGCTTTCCGATAGTGGCCTGCGCGGAGTGCGGGCACGGATCGACGGTGGTGCCGCCGGACTTTGACCCAGGCTCGATTTACACCGGAAGCTATTTTGAAGGCGGCCAGGCGGACGGCTATTTCGAGTACGCCGCCAGCGAGCCCGTGCTGCGCGGCGAATTCCGGCGCGCGCTGCGCCACCTGCAGCGCTGGGCGCCACAGGAGGGCCGGCTTCTCGAGCTGGGCTGCGCCTACGGCTTCTTCCTCAGCGAGGCCACGAGAGCGGGCTACGACTGCGTCGGCATTGAGCTCTCAGAAGACGCCGCCCGGCGCGGCCGCGAGGCCGGCCTCGACATTCGCTCCGATCCCCACCTGCCGAGCGCCCTCGAGGGCGAGGAGCCCTTCGACGCCGCCGTTCTTCTCGACACCATCGAGCATGTGGAGGATCCGGCGAACACCGTCGGGCAGATTCGCGACGCGCTCGCCCCGGGGGGCGCTCTCCTGGTGACCACCGGCGATTTTGCCTCCTGGCCGTCGAGGCTCTTCGGCTCGCGCTGGCGCCTGATGACGCCGCCCCAGCATCTCTCCTTCTTCACCAGAGCCTCCCTCATCCAGCTGATCGAGAACGCGGGCTTCGAGGTTCTCTCGGCAGACCGCGGATGGAAGCTGGTGCCCCTCGGCCTGATCCTCTTCCAGCTTCGGCGCACCGGGCTCCCCGTCCCTCGCCTGCCCGCGGCTTCCAGACTCGGCCTGCCGATCCCTCTCTTCGACATCGCCCGCATCGTGGCCCGCCGCAAGCCCTGAACCGCCCGGAGTCGCACCGCGGTCCGGCGAGCGGGTCCCGAGCGCCTGGGCAGAGGGCGTCCGATAAGCTGCATCCATGGATGAAACCTCCGCCCCGATCGATCCCGACGAGGAGTGGGTGCAGGTCGCCGCGTTCCGCGACCTGCCCCAGGCCCATATCGCCAGCGGCATTCTCGAGTCCCACGGGCTGACCCCGAGAC
>JBCCLG010000987.1:0-2319 GCA_039027015.1 Acidobacteriota bacterium
AGGAACTTTTGTCGCGCCGTTTATTTGCACAAGCGAGGCGACATTTGCAACGGTGTTGAGAGGTGAGAAACCTGCGATGCAGCCCGTCGACGAATCCATGAGCGTCGTCTCGTAGCCTTGGATCAGGAGCGAGACGCGATTCTGCTTCAGGAAAGTCACTCGGGTCTCCGGAGTTTCAGGGAAAAATAGCTGGTTGCCCCCACCGCAGGAACAACCCGGGGGATTGAATACACAGTTGCAGCCGGCGGCCTCGCAGATTCCGCATGGGGATAAAGTGCAAGCATTCATAGGGCTAGCGGCAAAAAGGGCGAGACCTACGATGAGAGAACCCAGCATGCTACGAAAATTGATTCTTGACATGATTCACCCTTTCACAGATTAAGCAATCCGCTTCTGTCCCAGGGCGCCAGGTGCGTCGGTATGGAACAACCGGCGTGCGAGCGGTAGGCTGCGCGGAAAATCTCTGGCCATGACGACATTCAGCAGGGGAGAGAGCTAAGGCGCCCTAGTATGTTTAAATTATCTTTCAATAATAGCCTACTTTGAATGAAATGTCAAGACTAATAAATGTATTAGCGCAAAGAAAGCGTCGGCTGTCACCGACGCTTCGAATCACGGATGGAATTTAACCGCCCTATCGGCTGAGCCGGGCTCTATCGAGCCTCACCAGAGATCTCGCAGCCAGTCGAGAATCGGGAACTCGACGAAGTGGCGATGCTGGAGAGTGAAAAAGTGATCGACGTGGCCGAAGTCTGGCTCGAGGAGGAGGGTCTTGTCGCTCGTTCCGGTGAAAGCGTCGAGCTGATCGTCCATGAAGGCGCCGAAGCCTCGGCCGGCGCCGATCATCAGGACGGAGCCGGTAAAAGCCCCGAGGTTATCGGTATAGCTCGTCTCCAGGCCCGCCAGGGAGCATGAGAGATCACGGATGATGGGAAGGGGAGTGTAGTCGCTGAAGGTCGTCAGGACGTTGCGAATGACCTTCTCCTCGGACGCGAACTCGAGACCGTCGCCGCTGCTGTTTGGGGCCGTGGAGAGGTAGCCCGGAACGGGCATGGAAACCGGGCCGGGAGGTGGCTGGGTCAACCCGGCGAGAAGGACCTGGCGGTTGGTCAGGAAGGGCGGAAAAAGCGGCAGGGTCGTGGGGCCCGAAGGAGACGCGACCGCCTGCTGGGCCGACTTCTTGAAGATATTGGTGCCAAAACCATCGAAGCTCAGGCCGGCGGCGATCTGGGCCTCGAGGCCGGCGCAATACCCCGCGTTGAGAGCCTGAACCTGAGGGTTGCTCGAGAAGAGCATGCCTTCCCACGGAAAAACGCCGTCGTAGCGGGCCGGGTCAGCGTCCGCCACGGCAATAGCCAGGATGCCGCCGAGAGACAGGCCGCCAGCGACCACCCCGGTCCCGGGATTGAGCGTCTCAATATGGTCGCGAACGAAGGAAATATCGTCGACTATCGACTGGATGTTCCATCCCGCCATGGCCGAGCAGTCGATCACGCCGGCCTCGCAGGTGCCCGCGGGAATGCCCTCGAAACGCGGCGAGTAGCCGTAGACGTCATAGTTGCGGCGAGCGAAGAAAACCGCCGTCGAGCTGCCGGGGCCGCGGCGCGGGTCGGGCTGTTCGTAGAGCGCAAAGCTAGTGCCTAGAGACGGCAGAAAGAGCATCGCTCCGCGGAGCTGTTGGTTGGGGAGACCGCTCTTGCGCAGACGCGTGATGCGGTAAGTGTCGATAGTGCTCGGCCCGTCCTGAACCAGCCACTCCGTGCGCTCGAGGTTCCCGACCGCGCTGGTGGTTTGAGACACGATGACCGGATTGGCCCAGGCCATGGTCGCCGCGCAGGCGAAGGCCAGAAAATACACAGTGAGGATTCGGACTCGATCAGACAATCTCGCGTCGGACATTCTCTTCTCCTTATTGGCGGTGTCGAAAGACCGCGTGGACTCGGTTGAGCCGGAAATTCAGCGGAGTCGCTTCATCCTATAAGTGCAGTCACGAAGCTCAGCGCATCATGAATTTTTCAAGGGGCCGCCGAGAGATGCGCGGCTCTCGCCCCGAGAGAGCTTGCTGGGGCGTCTCTCCGGGGAAAGAGGCTCAAATCTGCGCAGGCACCGAGGTTTAAGTCCGGAGATAGTTATAAAGTCAAGGTAATGACTCGCATGATTACTTTCTTGAGGGCTTCCTACCGCCAAATCACCAAGGCCCCTGGACTCGCCATGACGATTTGGCTGCTCCTCGTCCTCGGGATGGGCGTTTCCTTGACTTTTCTAACGCTCCTAAGGGCCGTATGGCTGAGCCCGCCGCCCCACGTCGTTCAGGAGGAG
>JBCCLG010000988.1:0-2312 GCA_039027015.1 Acidobacteriota bacterium
CCGACCTGATACTCGATGTCGATCTCATCGCCCGGCTTTACCGGCAGAAGGTCGTCCTCTGGAAAATGGCGGAAGGGAGCCGGCCAGGGCTGCGGCGTCCCCGGATCGTTGCGTCCGATGAGGTAGTACTTGGCCGGATTCGAGCCGTCGGCCTCGACCTGGCGCCAGCAGTTGCTGCCGGTGTTGCGCACCGTGGCGCGGGCGGTGAAGGAGCTGCCGACCTCCACATCCGGGGGCGAGTCGTGGGTGAGGATCAGGGCGTTGTCACCCCCGGCGAGGTGCCCGGCCGCGCACACCACGTCGACGGTCTCGGCGGGCGTGGCCGTGCCGAAGGTCACGGGCGTTCCTAGGGAGTCTTCGTAGTGCAGCTCGAAGGCGAGACTGGCGAGGCCTGCTAAAGGCGGGGCGGTCAGCTCGACCTGGAAGAGGCCGTTGGCGTTCTTTCGCACCTCGGCCACGGTCGCCTCGACCGGAGCGGCGAGCCCCCATCCGGCGGCCTTCGAGGCGGCGTCAAGGTCCACTCGAACCGGGAAATCGCCGGTCTGGCACCACGAGGGATCGCCGCTGTTCTTCATCACCACCAGCGCCTGAAACTCGTCGCCGCCGGTTGCCTCGGCTGTGATCACCACGTTGACGGGCTCGGCGCTGAAGCTCGGGGTGCCCCCGGCGCTGGTCGGGCAGGCGGCGTGGGCGCTTCCCGCCCACGCGAGGGCGAGGGCAGCGGCGAGCGCTGACGGGAGCGCTCGACAGCGGCGGAGCGTGGGCGCGGCTGGGAGTTGAGTGTTGGGAGACCCGATAGACGTCATAGCCTTCTCCTGTGTCGTGGGAGGAGCGCGGGCGCTTATCACCCGCCCACAGGGCAAGGCGCAATCGGTCTTTAGACGTGCTCAAATTTCCGCGGCGAAGGGCCCGACCTCTTCTGGCGCGGAATCAGGCAGCGCGCAGCTCTTCGGCCTCGCTAGGCCGCTTTTTCAGGGCTCTCATGGCGGGTATAAGGCTGGCCAGCAGACCTGCGCCGACCACCATCGCGGCCCCTAGCGCCCAGGATCCCAGGGCGAGCTGCCAGGGTCCTAGATCGAGGTGGCGGGAGCGGAGAACCCCAGCGAGAAGCGGCCCCAAACGCGGGCTCGATCTCGTCGCCGCGACCAAGGCCGCCGAAAGGACCGCGCCGGCGAGGGCGCCCAGGGCGAGCCGGCGCAGGCTCGTGCGCACGAGTCCCGCGAGGAGCTGACCCGGGGTGGCGCCGAGGGCCCTTCGAATCGCGTTCTCTGGACCGAGCCGCCGCGCGGCAGCGGCCGTGACCCCGTAGACGCCTCCGAAAGCGAGCACCAGGGAGGCCCCTGCGAAGAGGGTGAAAAGCGCCGCCAGGAGGTCGTAGAGCCAGGTTCTGGCTGCGACCCGCGAGTGCAGGGAGCGGTAGTCGAAGGAAATCGCCCTCGGATGGGCGGCGGCGAGCGCCCGCCTCAGGGCGCTCTCGCTGGGTGGCCCCTCTCGGCCCTCGGCGATGAGCGCCATGGCTCGCCTCGGCCGCTGGGTCGAGCTGAGGTAAACGGCGGCGGCGTCGCGTTTGCCGCTCGCGGGACCCATCACGGTGTCGGCGACGACGCCCACCACCTCGGCCCAGGGCCCGCCGTCCTCGGAGGCGGGCCTGAGGCGCCTGCCGAGCGCGGGTCCATCGGCGAGGAACCGGCGGGCGAAGCTGCGGTTGACGATGGCGGCGAGGGGAGCGCTCAGCGTGTCGCGACCCGGGTCAAAGTTCCGGCCACTCTCGAGCTCGATGCCGGCGGCGCTCAAAAAGCCCGGGCTCACCACGAGCCAGCGGGTCTCGATTTCGGCGCGTCCTGCCTCGAGGGTCCAGCGGCCCGTGAAGCTGCCTTCGGTCGGCATGCTGGAGGCGAAGCCCACGGCCCCGAGCTCCGGAAGCTCGCTGAGGATGCGCTCGGCGCGCGCGAAGAAGGCCCCGGGATCTGCGCTCGGCGCCAGGAGCGAGATTTTGGCCGTGGTGCGGCGGGTCTCGTCGAAACCGAGGTCGAAGGCGCGCAGGTCGGCCACCTGCGCAAGGGCCAGGGCGCAGGCGGCCAGCAGGGTCGACGCCAGGGCGATCTCGGCGACCACCAGCGCCCCGGCGACGCGGCGGCCTTCGGGTCCGCCGGTTCGGGAGGCGCCCACAGCGCAGGCGCCGAGCACGCGGCTCGGATCCCCGGCCGCGCTGCCGACGCTCCAGGAGGGCAGGAGGCCGGCCGCGGCGGTGATCAGAGTCGCCAGGAGCGCCGCCGCGGCGAGGGTCGGCAGATCGAGGCGCAGCTCCATCC
>JBCCLG010000989.1:0-2312 GCA_039027015.1 Acidobacteriota bacterium
CATCCGCCGCGCCGCGGGTCACCATCTGAATCACGCCGCCGGTAGCGCCGGCGCCGTAGTTGCTCGACGGGCCGTAGAGCACCTCCACCTGGTCGACCACGCCCGGCTCGAATTTCACCAGCGGGCTCTCGGAGAAGGCGGCGCCGCCGTTGTAGACCAGCGGCACGCCGTCGAAGAGGTATTGGGGCTCGCGGCCCCGAAGGGTCTGGTTGCGAATCAGGTCGATAAAGGTAGGAGCGCCGTAGCCTGGAATCAGCCGGCCGAGGGTATCGCCAACGTTCGAGCTCTTGGAGAGCTCGATCTTGAGATCCTGGCGGTCGACTACGGCCGTGGTGCGAACCAGCTCGCTCTGGCGCTGCTCCCGCCGGCTGCCGGTGACCACGATCGAGTCTTCGACGATCGTTTCCTTGGCGACGCTGCTCGCCTCGCTCTGTTGAGCGGTGGTCCAGGTGGAGTCGGCGCCGTCCGGCGTCGCGGAGGCATCGTCTGAAGCCGCGGTCGCGGCAGGTGCCGAGGTTTCGGCGGCGGCGGCCGCCGCGCCCTCGCGGGGCGCTGCAGCGGCGCCGTCTGCGAGCGCCGGCGAGGCGAAGGTGAGAGCAAAAATGACCGCGGTAATGGACGGCGGGCCGAGGGCCCGCCGCACAGCCGGGGTATTGAGCACTGATATCTCCTTGTGGGGCCGCGACGCGCGGCGAGGCGCGCGCCCTCAGGCCCTCGATGGCATCTATCGATCAAAGGGGTCGGAACAGCTCCGCAGGGGCGGAGCGTGACCTGTCCTGATGTGAGGCGTCCTTATTCTCACGGCGTCGCTCGCGAAAGAGACCCCAATGGATCCACTTTCAGGCGACGAGCGCAGGCCGACGCTTCCTTCCCCACCCCTGCGCTTCAGCCAGGGCGCCGCGCGACGCGACGGCCCGGACTCACGTCAGTCGCAGGTATCGGCCCGGCACAGGCGGAAGTTTCGAACGTGGCCAGCGATCAGCACCGCCGCTGAGATCAGGGTCGCGACCTTCTCCCCTGTCTCGCCCAAGATATCGTGCAGGAAAAGACCCGAGATCACGATCCCGATGACCCCGACAACGCCGAGAAGAACCACGTACCGATCCCGATGTCGCCAGCAGCCCAAGGTAAAGGCAACGAGAGCCGAAGGCACAATCAGCAAAAGCATGGCGCGGTGAAACGACTCGCCGAGAAAAGCAGGAACCGAAGCTCCTACGAGCAGCAGGACGGGGAGCGCGACGCAGTGCAGAGCGCATGCCGCCGCCGCGGCGATGCCGAGACGATCGGCGAGGCTTCGTATCTGGGGGCTGTTTGAGTCCATCATCGGGTCCTTCCTCTTAAGGAGCGGCCGGATTTTCAGAGAAAGGCTCACCCGCGTCAAGTGGAGCCTCGAGGCAGCCCGCGCCGGCGCATGAGCCCCGCCGTCTTGGCGAGGGTCTTGCCAGACACCTCGCCCCTTGAGCGTCGCCATAGACCTGGCTATTATCCTTTAGATGCTGGTTTTCATCGAGACTCGCGCGGTTCTGCGCCGCTTGATGGCCGCAACGACCGGGCTGGCGTTCCTGCTGGCCGGCTCGATTCCGGCCTGGCATCACCACGCGGCGACGCACGAGCCCGAGGTGGCCTTCTCCAAGGCTGCGTCGCGGCTCGCTGCCGCCACATGGGGAGCGCACGAGGCCCTCGATCAGCATCACGAGCCCTGCGGCCTGTGCCTCAAGATCTGCGCGTCAGCCGGTCCTGAGAACCCGGCCTCGTCCGGCGTCCTCGCCGTCGCGGCCGAAGACCTCTTTTGCGACCTCGAGGCTCCCGCGCAGGCCTTCACGGGTCGCCACGGCTCATCCCGGGCGCCTCCTCCGGCCTGAGGGGACTCTTCCCTCAAAAACCAGGTCGAGGGCCGAGGGCGAGGCCACGATCCTCGACTCGCCGGGTGCTGGAACCGCTGAGCACGGCACCGCCAGGACCTCCCGAGACCGCAGCCCTTACCTCTGACGAACGACCGGCAGCGCCGCTAGCGCCGGCGTCTTGTCGGCCAGCATCTCGCGCGTGCGCGGGATAAGGTATTCCTGCCCGCCGCGTCGAGGCCGTCCGCACCTTCGAATCACACATCCAACTGGCTGTCAGCACCGCCGACAGCGCGGAGATTTCCTTGGATTTCGTCTCTCTCTTCTTCGTCGAAAGCCTGCGCATGCTCTATCTGGCGGCGCCCTTTCTGTGCCTCGGGCTTCTCGCGGCGGGGCTCATCCACGTGCTCATGCCCACCCATTGGGTGGAGCGGTGGCTGGGGCAGCCGGGCTTTTCGGGGGTGCTCAAGG
>JBCCLG010000990.1:0-2308 GCA_039027015.1 Acidobacteriota bacterium
ACCGCGAATTCCTCGCCGCCAATATATTCCTCGAGCAGCACCTCGCCGAGACCCGACTCGAGAACGCGCTGACAGCCCGCCAGAAGCTCGCCGTCATCGGTGGCGAAGAAGACGCTCATGGCGCCGGCGCCGCCCGAGGGCTTGATGACGATCGGCCAGGAGCCCACCTGCCGCTGGAAAGCGAGGGCGTCCTCGGCTCCCTCGACCCGGCGACTGCGGTTGATGCGCGGCGAACCCACCTGGCGCAGCCACTGCTTCATGACGAATTTGTCGCGGAAGCGCTCCATCACCCGCGCCGAATTCCACTCGAGCTCGAGGGCGTCGCTCACCCGGGCGGTGAGCAGAGTGTGCATCTCGTCCCACGGCACGATGCCGAAAAACCCCTCGGGATGCTCGGCCCGCAGGGTCTTTGCCAGGCCGCCCAGGTCGCCCGGATCCACCAGGTGCTCGCCGACCACGAATCGGCCGTGACGATGACGCCATTTGTGCTGCCAGCCTCCCAGGCGAGCGGGGGAGGAGAAGAGAGCGACCGCCTGAAGGCCGAGGCGGTCGAGAAATTCCTTCTGGTATCCGGCGTAGTCGCCGAGCGGGTCCACGAGCAGGTAGGAAGACATGGCGGTGTGCTGCGGCTGTTGGCTGGAGCGGAGCGGGTCGGGTCGAACGGCGCGGTGAAGGGTGGGGAAGAGAAAGCTCAGTCGGCCGTGGCCTGCACCTTGAGGCGCTCGCCCACGAAGTCGAGCAGCTCGCGCAGGGCGTCGTAGTCGGGGTGACGGAGCCGGAACCACACGTTGTTGAGATAGCCCTTGTGAATCGGCTCGGTAGGTTTGCCGCGCGGCGGGAGCCGCTGCTCGAAAACCCAGGGTCGAATTTTCTTGATCACCTCGTCGAGGCCGCGATAGGCGGCGATGCGGCCGTCGCGGTCGGGGCGGATCTGGATCGAGCCGGTGGCGTAGCGGCGGGTCGGTCTGCTGGCCGGCCTGCCGTAGAGCGTCACCGCCGCCCACTCGAACCACAGATCCATCTCGTTGCCTACGGAGTAGAGATCCCAGATTCGCTCGCCCGGCGGCCGGGCTCCGATCTCGGAGAATTTGAGTCCCTTGGGGCCGAAGAACCACTCCATATGGGTGGCTGAGGTCTCGATGCCGAGGGCCTGGATCACCCGGCGGCCCATGGCGCGCAGCTCGTCGTAGCTGTTGAGCTCCACCCGGTTGGTGACCGCGATCTGCGGCGCCACGCGCCGGTCGTCCAAGGCCTCGAGCACGTTGGGATAGTAGTGGGAGATGAATTCGTGGGCCGGCTCGCCGTCGATCGCCAGGGTGTCGTAGAAGCCTTCGTGGCCCTCGACGAATTCCTCCACGGCGGCGGAGCTGCCGCGATGGATCTTGAGCTGCGCCGCCGCCTTCTCCAGCTCGATCACGTTGTTGACCCTGAACGTTCCGAGACCGCCGAGGGCCGAGCGAGGCTTGAGGATCAGCGGGAAGCCCTCCCGCTCGGCGAACGCCATGAGCGCCTCGACGGAGTCCACCGCCGCCGACGCGGCGCACGGCACGCCGGCCTGGCGCAGGGCCTCTTTCATCGCGGGCTTGTCGCGGCACAGGGTAGCCGAGCGCACCGAGAGGCCGGGCAGCTCCAGGATCTCGCGCACCTGCGCCACGGCGAGCACCAGGGATTCATCGCCGGTTTCGATCAGGTCGACGGGCCTGCGCCGATCGATTCGCCTTACGGCGGCCAGCAGAGTGCGAGCGTCCAGGAGCGTCGAGACCCGCACGTAGTCGTCGAGGCGACGGTGCAGCCGCGGATCGAGGCGGGTGATCGAGGAATGGCCGATCCCGGTTACCCGCGCGCCGGCCTGCTTGAGGCCGCGCACCATGTCGGTGTAGGCGGAAAAAAGGTCGGGACCTACGAAGACGACGTGCTTTGGCATGGAGGCCTCCGGTTCTAGTCGAAAAAGAAAAGCCTGCGCGGTCGCGCTCTTCCCTCGTTGCCGCGGCGCCTCAGGGCGCGGCGGCGGCAGGCTCGGTCTCGACGGCCGGCGGGTCTGCGACAGCCGCGCCGCAGCAGCCGAGGCCCAGGGCCGCGGCCATCTCGGAGGCCAACCGCGTGTTGTGCTGTACGCCCACGAAGCGCTCCGACTCGGGCCCCCACGCCAGAACGGGGACGGGCATGGCGGTGTGTCCCCGGGTGCCCCAGCGATAGCTCGCCGGCTGACCCTCCGGACCGTCGATCACCATCAGGCCGCCGGTCTCGTGGTCGGCGGTGGCGAGCACCAGCGTATCTTCGCGATCCGCAAAGCGCTCCATCAGGGCGC
>JBCCLG010000991.1:0-2305 GCA_039027015.1 Acidobacteriota bacterium
CAGCCCAAGCAGCCCAAGCAGCCCTGAACTCGCCGCCGGGGTCCTCCGCCCCTCCGGGCACCTTCGCCATCGACGCCCGCCGGCTCGAGACCTTAACGAGCCGGATGCGCAATCCTCTGCTCTTCGGCTTCTTCATGCTCCAAAAGCTGCCCCTCGGATTCTGCGCCGGGCTGCGGGTCAAGAGCGCCGACGAGCGCCGCTGCGAGACCACCGTGCCCTACGGCTGGCGCACGCAGAACCCCTTCAAGTCGACCTACTTCGCCGCCCAAAGCATGGCCGCCGAGCTGTCCACCGGGGTGCTCGCCATGCTGGCAACCGATTTAGCGCCGGCCTCGGTCGCCATGTTGATCGTCGATCTCGAGGCCTCCTTCGGCAAGAAAGCCACCGGCACCACCACCTTTACCTGCGAGGACGGCGACGCCATTTTCGCCGCCGTCCAGCGCGCCCTGGAGACCGGCGAAGCCCAAACCGTGCGGGCCGAGACCGTCGGAAGGATGCCCGACGGCACCGAGGTTTCCCGCTTCGCGTTCACGTGGTCATTCAAGAAGCGCTCTCGCTAGAAAGAATCCGCATCGAAGCTCACCAATAAGCTTGGGACTCGCCAAGCTGTGTGCGATACTGCGTAAGCTTCTGGCAAAACAATCGAGTGTGGGCAGTGGGCGCTTCTCTTCTCCGAGAGAAGCGCTCCTGAGGGGGAGGCCTCGCCTTCTGGCGAGTTTCCCCCCCTGAACGCAGAGCCCCGGCCACGTTCCACCGCGAGGGCTCCTCGCTCGGTGGGCACCGCGCGCTGTGCCGATGAGGCGCGGCGGCCTCGATTCCCTCCAGCAAAAAGCCTCGATCCCTGCGGACCGAGGCTTTTTTGCTCAGGCGAGAGGCCCGAGACCCGGGCCCCACGCGGCCGGCGGCTCGAGCTTCCGGAGAATCAGAGCGCGAGAACGCCGTCCTGGCTGCCGAAGCGGTTCGGCACCAGCGAATCGGCTTCCTCGTCGTTCAGCCAGGTCTCGCCGTCGACGAGGTAGCGGAAGCGGTACTCCTGCTTCGCGTCCAGCGAGACGGTCTTGCTGAAGCTGCCGTCCTTGCGGCGGGTCATCCGCCCGTTGTCCAGATCCCAGGAGTTCCACTCGCCGAGCACCGCGACTTCGCTGGTCTCGCTTTCGGTGGACAGGGACTCGGGATCGAATTTGAAGGTCACTCGGCAGCTGTTTCCGGTCTTGGAATAGGTTTTCTTGAGCATGATGTCGTCTCCTGCCTGGCCTGCACCCGTCTCTCCGAAGCGAACCGCCAGCGGGCGATTCGAGATCCGCAGAGGTCTTTCAGAGCTGAGCTGATCCGCGCGGCACGGGCGCGTCGCGGGGCCGGGGACCCCAAGCGGGCGCTTCGGTCGTCGGAAATGGGAAAGTCGAGGCGGAGGGGGGAGGGTGAAGGGCAGGCGAGGCTGCGGTCTTTGGAGTCTGAAGCGTACGAGCCCGGGCCGCCGAAAAGAGGAAGGAAGAGGCCGTGGCGGGCGCAGTGGCGGGGTCGCAGCCGGTTCACGGCGGTCACGGCGACCGCGCGCGGCGCGGTTATAGCACAGGCCTGGGCGCAGCTCAATTCCTTCGCGTGGCCGGCTTCAAAAGACCCATTTTCTCCATGCGCCGGCGCAGCTTCTGGCGCGAGATCCCGAGCAGTTTCGCGGCCTGTACCTGGTTGTTGGCGCAGCGCCGCAGAGCCTCCTCGATCGCCCTGCTCTCGAGCTCCTCGAGGTCGAGCGAATCGAGGCCGAGGGCGAAGGGCGGCGCGCCGGTCCCCTCGCCGCGCCCGTCCCCCGCCTCGAGGCCCTCGGCCGGGAAACGCCCGTCCCCGGCCGGCTGGGAGGCCAACGGCGCCCCGCTCTCGAGGGCCTCCTCCACCGACTCGCCTCTTTCGGCGAAATTCTCGCGAATCGTCCGCGAGAGAATCGAGGACTCGATCGTCCTGCCGTCGGCGCATAGGTAGACCGAGCGCCTCACCTCGTTGCCCAGCTCGCGCACGTTGCCCGGCCACGGATACTCGGTCAGCATCCTCAGGGCGTGCACGGTCAGGCCCCGAATCGTGCGGTTCAATTCGGTGGCGCACTGGCGCATGAAATGCTCGACCAGCGGCGGAATATCCTCCCGGCGCTCGCGCAGGGGCGGGATCTCCAGCACGTAGCCGGCCAGGCGGTAGTAGAGGTCGGCGCGAAACGAGTCGCGTCTCGGCGAGTTCAATTCCCAGGAACTCGCCAACACGGCGTGGGCCTTTGCGACGGCTCGTGTCGAAGCGGGTGACTTTTTCAATGCGATTGCCG
>JBCCLG010000992.1:0-2303 GCA_039027015.1 Acidobacteriota bacterium
CAGGATCGGCGAGTCTGCTGTTCTCCAAGACATGCGCAAAAACTGGCGGCTGGGGCTGAGCGGGTCCCAAGAACTCCCGCGGCGGGAATCCACTCGGCGTCCTGGCGCACATGCGCAAGGGTTTTGATGGCCTGGCTGCCCTGGTCCGTGAGCAGATAGGACACGACCCGACCGATGGCTCGCTCTACCTCTTCGTCAGCCGCAACCGCCTCCGGGCCAAGGTGCTGCTCTGGGACGGCACCGGGCTCTGCCTCTATGCCAAGCGTCTTGAGCAAGGGCGATTCGCCCCGCTCTGGGGCCGTGAGGAGGATGGCGAGGTGAGGCTTTCGATGTCGGAACTGGCGCTCTATCTCGAAGGCTCCCAGGAGGTCGGAAGGCGCCCTTTTTCCCCTCCTGAAATCGACCCTAACCGACAGACTATACGAGGCTTATCTGATAACATGGAGACGTGGTCGACATCGAAAAAATCGGCGATCCCGAAGCGCTCCGCACCGTCTCCAGAGCCTAGACAGGCTCGGGAGGATCCGTTTCGGGGTTTTTTACCGAATCGCAAGATTCTGTGAAACGTACAAGTTTTAGGCCGTGAATGAATCCCAGGAGGTCGTCGATGAGCACCGAGTCTTCGCATCAGCTCTCAGTCCAAAGCCACCACGGAAACGAGCCGACACGACTCGGACTCGTAGAGTATTCGGGGGCCGCGCTCGTGGCCATTCCTATACTGCTGGTTATCAGCTCCGCAGGCTACTTCGCGACCACGGCAGTCCGTCTTCGCAGCCAGCTCCAGGCAACCTGGACGCAATTTCTGCTGCTTGAGGATCCGGCCTTGCGCGAAGGCGTTACCTACGGCTTCGAGGCTTACCTCTGGCCACCGACTCGAGCCCTGGAAATCTTCGAGTCGAGCCCTGCCTGGCTCGTGCTGGTGGCGGCGGCTCTGGTGTGTGTCTACTTCTCTATGAATCGTTCTATCGCGTCGGACGCTTCCTCCGATCGGAGGAGATCGTGGTTTGCGGCCTCGGCTGTAGCGCCGTTTTTGACGGCTCTAGCGGTCGCTCCCTTGCCGCTCAACCAGGCGTGGCTGGCGCTCTGGCAGCAGGGCCTGAGCAACCCTGTCGCCTTGGGTTCGGCCCTTGTCCTGTCGTTTTCGTTGGTGACGATCGGCGCTCTGCTCTCACTGCTCTGCCTGGGATGGCTCCGCCTAGGAGGGGATCGGTCGCGAATCTGGGCTTGATCTGTCCTGAAACGTAAGTGCTCGCCGTCCCACGTCTTGACAGCTCCGCCCTCGTCTGCCCGAGCAGGCTACTTTCTGGCCGGTAGCGTGACCGAGCCAGGAAAGCGAATCGCCGCGATGGCGGCCTCGCGCAGATAGACCGACGGATTCACAGCGCTCAGCTTCGCGGTCTCGATCAACGAATAGAGAATCGCAGCAGCCTTCGCCCCGCGCTTCGAGCGCGTTCCGTAGAAGTTTTTTCGGCCTATCACCGGGCCCCGAAGCACACGCTCGGCTGCGTTGTTATCCAGCGCGATCCGCGGATCCTCGAGGAAGAGCGTCAGCCCCTCCCAATGCGACAGCAGATATCGCAGCGCCTTGCCAAAACCGCTGCGGCGCAGGCCACCCAAGCTGAAGGCCAAAGCACGTAACTCGCTCACCACCGCAGCCGACTTCGTCGCTCTCAAGCCCTGGCGCTTGGCCTGGGCAGCCGCATCCCCTGGGAAAGGGCCAGAAACCTCCCGTTCGATCTCGTAAAGCTGCGCGATCCACTCTCGAATCTGGGAAACCTGATCCGGAGGATCCTTCGCGTCCTTGAATTTCCGATCCGCATGCGCCCAGCAGTGAGCGATTCGGATGTTCCCCTCCAGCTCGGCGACGATCGGATAAACCTTATAACCGTCGACGACCAGCGTGCCGCTGAAACCCTGCAAGATCTCATGGGTCGCCCGCGCGAGTTTGGAACTCGCCAAGTGGTAGACCGCCAGAGACGGCGCGGTCAGGCCGAAGAGCGTCCAGTTCGTCTTCTTCCTAGAGCCCATCATCTTCCAGCCCGTCTCGTCGACGTGCAGGACCTCTTCAGCGAGAGCGAGATCCCACAGCTTCTGCCAGGTGGGCTCGAGATGCCGAGCGAGCGCGAAATGCTGATCCCAGAGCGTCTGGGTGCTCACGTCCAGCCCGTGACGCTCGGCTCGGCGGCACTGCCGGGCGACATAATCCCGTGCCATCCCACATGAGAACCTTGGCTCGAATCCGATTGCGGCTGACGAAAAGATAAAGAGCGCCATCGGTCGGCGCGCGCCTCAGGGTCTTCATG
>JBCCLG010000993.1:0-2294 GCA_039027015.1 Acidobacteriota bacterium
CTCGAGGACGACGAGAGCCTGGTTTACACCGTGGCGAGGGACTCGGAGAACTTCGACTCCTTCGGGGCCGAGCTCTTTCACAACACCTATCGGCTGCGCAGCGGCGACGTCTTCGACACGTCCTTCATCACCGAGAACACCAAGCATCGCGAGAACGCCGAGATCGTAAGGGCCTGCGCCAAGGGCCTAACCCAGGCCGATCTTGAATTCCTGCCGCCGGTGGAGGGTGAGCAGCTCATCGCCGAGCTGGAGCGCCGGATGGACCAGAAAATGGGTGCCGAGCTGGAGCCCGAGGCCCTGGACACCTTTCTGCGCCTCTTCTCCGGCGGCGTGCCGGGGGAGGAGATCCTGGTGCACCGCATGCTCATCGAGGTGCTCGAGAATCAAGATTTCGACTCCCAGGTGCCCCTCGAGAAAATGCTCGTGCTGGTGAGCGAAGAGTCTGAGAACGGCAAATGTCTCAAGGCTTCTGAGAGGGCCATGGCGCTGGAGGGCGGCGGCGTGCGCACGCTCTATCTTGCCGAGTCAGAGTGCTACCAAAGCTGTCTGGTGAAGGACGGTAAGACCCTGTCGATCACTTTTCCCAAGGCTCCAGAGGGCGGAGGGACGTTCGCGCCGCCCGTGGCTCGGCTCGAGTGCGGCGAGAACGTAGGCGACGACAAGCTGCTCACCGAGATGCGCAAGTCCTATCTGGCAGGCACGCCGAAGCTTCTGCTGAATCGCGATTTTAAGGGCCGCCGCAAGCCCGCCGGCTCGATCGAAGCGCCGCGTCAGGATTCGCTCGCCCTTCTGCAGAGCGTTCTGGCGCTCGAGCGGCTTCTCGAGATGAACGATGCGCGCAGTTTTCCGCGCACCCTCGAGACCTTTCATTCCGGTCGCCAGGTGATTTTTCCAAGTCGCGAAGATCTCCAGAGCCGCACCTACGTGCTCAACGAAGACACCGCTGCCCTCTACTACGAGACTCTCGATTACTACACCGCCTTCGGGCGGACCTACGATCAAAAGTGGTCGGCCCTCGAGCGGAGTCTGGGCGATCTATGCCGCCCTTGTCCGTGCGAGACAGAAAAGGACTCCAAGTCGTCAGCGTGTCGCCGAGCTGAAGACGGCGCCTGCAAGCCTCCCTAAGACCGCCGATAGACAGTCTCCTCTGTCCTGTCCCATTGCGTTGCCTCGACCGATCCCAGCCTCAAGGAGAATGAATATATGTCTGCCTCTGCCGAGAAATCCGTAGCCCGAGAAGTCGACGATTTCATGGAGCGGGTGACCGCCGACAACCCGGGTGAGTCCGAGTTCCTGCAGGCGGTGCACGACGTCACGTCGTCGGTCATGCCCTTCTACCTCGACCGCTCGGACTACAGAAACGCGCGGATTCTCGAGCGCATGGTCGAGCCCGATCGAATCATCGTCTTTCGCGTCACCTGGCAGGCAGACGACGGCTCGTACCACGTGAATCGCGCGTGGCGAGTGCAGTTCAACAACTCCATCGGACCCTATAAGGGCGGCCTGCGCTTCCACCCGACGGTCAATCAGTCGGTGCTCAAATTCTTAGGCTTCGAGCAGGTGTTCAAGAACTCGCTGACCGGCCTGCCCATGGGCGGCGCCAAGGGCGGCTCCAACTTCAACCCCAAGGGCAAGAGCGACTGCGAGGTGATGCGCTTTTGCTATTCGCTCATGGTGGAGCTGCAGCGTCATATCGGTGAGGACACCGACGTGCCCGCCGGCGATATCGGCGTCGGGCGGCGGGAGATCAGCTACCTCTTCGGCATGTATAAGCGCATGGCCAACCGCTTCGCCGGCATCCTGACCGGCAAGGGTCTTTCCTTTGGCGGCAGCGCCGTGCGCACCGAGGCCACGGGCTACGGCTCGGTGTACTTCATGGAAAATATGCTCGCCCACCGCGGCGACGGCCTGCAGAGCAAGGTGTGCGCCGTCTCGGGATCGGGCAATGTGGCTCTCTACACCATCGAGAAGCTGATTCAGAGCGGCGCCAAGGTGGTCACCGCTTCAGACTCCTCGGGCTTCGTCCACGATCCCGACGGCATCGACGAGGAGAAGCTGGCCTTCCTCATGGACCTCAAGGAAGTGCGCCGCGGCCGCATCGGCGAATACGCCGATCGCTTTGCCAGCGCCGAATTCCACGCCGGCAAAAGGCCCTGGGGGGTTCCGGTGGATCTCGCCTTTCCGAGCGCGACCCAGAACGAGATCGACGCGGGGGACGCCAAAGCCCTGATCGACAACGGCCTTCTCGGCGCGTGCGAAGGCGCCAACATGCCCTCCACCGCCGAGGCCGTGGA
>JBCCLG010000994.1:0-2283 GCA_039027015.1 Acidobacteriota bacterium
CAACAACGCCCAGATCGTGATGGGCGATACCGACAGCACGACCCAGGGCCGCATCGTCTACCGCAACAACGACAACGCCATGGCCTACGAGGTCGCCGACGAGGAGGAGATGCGCCTCACCGCCGACGGCCTCTGCATCGGCTGCACGGCCCTCACCGCTACCAGGAACCTCCAGGTTTCCAACGGCGTGGCCACCTCCGCCATGACCGGCGGTGACACCACGTTCACCATCGTGTCCACCCGCGAGGCCAAGGAGAACTTCGGCATCGTCCAGGACGCCGAGATTCTCGAGAAGATCGCCGGCATCGATGTCTTCACCTACGACTACATCGACGGCCCCGACAACCGCCTGGGCCTGATCGCCGAGGACTTCCACCGGGTCTTCGGCCGCGGGTCTGACAAGACCCTCAGCGGCCAGGAAGTTCAGATGGCCCTGTGGCTGGCGGTGCAGGAGCTGACCGCCCAGAACAAGGCGCTCGCCGAGCGTCTCGAGCAGATCGAGGCCGCCGCCGGGGAGTGAGTCGAGCGGCGCCGGGGCCACCTGAGGGCCGCGGCGCGGCTTCTCGGCTCCGCCCCCAGCGCGCGAGCCCGTCCGAATCGAATCAAAGGGCGTGGAGCCTCGGCTCCGCGCCCTTTATTCTTGGCGGCCGACAGCTAGGCCTAGCGTCCGACAACCTCCCCGCGCACACTCTTTCCGCTCCCGCTGCCCCCCGGTTCGACTCGAGCCTCAGCCATGCCGCCGTTTGCCCTGGTCGCCACCTCCCGCACCCTCTTCCGAGTCGACCTCGAGACCGCCGAAATCGACCGGGTCGACGAGGGCCACGGGCTCTACTTCGGCATTACCTGGGACTCCGGGTTCTTTTACGTGGCGGCCCGCTGGTATCCGCCTCTCAGGCCGACCTCGGCGGTCGAGCGCCCGAGGCTGCTGATTTTCGACTCCGACCTGCGCCGCAGCGAGCGGCGCCGCTTCCCGGTGCCGTGCGGCGGCCTGCACCAAATCCTCTTCCATGAAGGCCGGCTGATCTGCTCCTGCTCGCGGGAGGACAGCTACATTCTCGGGCTGGGCGAGGAGTGGGAGGTGTGGCACCCGTCGGAGGATCCCGACCATCACGGGCGCGACGTGCACCACTTCAACTCGGTGTGGATCGAGGGCGGCCGTCTTTTTCTTCTGGGCCACAACAACGGCCCGAGCGACGTGTGGGAATTCTCGCTCGCGGAGCGGCGCCTGATCCGCAAATACAGGGCGGGGCTCTCGGCCCACAACGTCTTCAGGCACGGCGAGCGGCTGGCGATCTGCAGCTCCGGCGAGGGCCAGATCGTGACCGTGGGCGACGGCGAAGCGCTGGCCAAGCCGGGCGGCTTTCCCCGCGGCATCGCCCTGGGCGCTGATCTCAACGTGGTCGGCATCTCCTCGGTCGCCAATCGCTCCAACCGCTGGTGGACGCCGGGTAAGATTCTCCTCTACGACACAGCCTGGAAGCTCGAGCGGGAGATCGGCCTAGGGCTCTGCGGCCAGGTCAACGACATCCGCATACTCGGCCCGGACTCCGCCCACCACGGCCTGGCTCCCCCCGGAGGCACCGCATGACCCGACCCCGCCCCGCCTCTCCACGGTTCCGCGCCCTCGCGGTGCTCCTGGCGGCGGGAGCCCTCGCGGGCTGCGGCGGCCCGGATAAAGTCCTTTCAGACCGCCCGCTCATCGACGAGAAACTGCCGCCCGACGTGCTCTTCGAGTCTCAGATTCTCGACCCGTCGCCCTCCCCCACGGCCGGCAACCGGCTGCTCAAGGGCTGGCGCTTCGAGGGCGAGCGGGAAGAGCTCAAGGTCATGCCCGACGGCGGCCGCGCGACCCTCGAAGTGGTGCAGCTGGTCAGCAGACCGCGGCCGGTACGGCTGGAGATTCCGGGGGCTCAGAAGATCACCGTCACCCCCCTCTCCGAGGGCATTTTCCCGCCCGAGATTTTTTCCTCCGGCTCCTTCGAGGTTGAGGGCGAGAGCGGCACCTTTGAATTCCGGCTGACCGGCCTGCCGGCGGGCCGCGCCGCCGTCGAGCTGGCCTGGCCCGAGAGCGAGCCCCTCGACCTCCTGCGCTCGCGGCTGGGAGCCAGCCTGCCGACGGGCGAGGTGCGGGTAGAGGGAGAGAGGGAGGGGGAGGGCGGCAGCGTCGAGCAGTCGGGCTACTCGGCGGTCGACTTCGCCCGGCTCCGGGATGGCGCCACCGAGCTGGTGGGCCGCTTCGAGCAGCCCGCGGGCGCCGGGGCCGAGCAGCGTTTTCTGATCGCG
>JBCCLG010000995.1:0-2271 GCA_039027015.1 Acidobacteriota bacterium
TCGGCGCCCTCGCCGCGCCGCCCGGCCCACGCCGTCAGCCTCGCCACCAGCCCCAGGGTAAGGGCCAGGGAGAGCGCGTCGGCCACGCCGCGCCCCTCGGCCCCCGCCGCCCGTGAGGCCCACAAGAAGGCGTTCCAGGGTCCGGCGTTAAAGCCCCAGTCGCGGGCGAAAGCTTGGAGCGACTCGGTCATCACCGGGATCGAGCCCCACAGCGGCAGATACGCCGCGGCGCCCACCGCCGGCAGCGGCCACCAGCTGCGCCACGGCGTCCGCCGCCAAAAGAGCGGTATCAGGAGAAGCGGAGTCAGCTTGATCAGGATGGCGCCGCCCAGCGCGGCCAGCGCCAGGCGGCTGCGGCCGCGCTCCAGAAGCCACGCGGACAGGACGAGGAAGAAGATCAGGATGGCGTCGACGTGGGCCGAGCCGATCAGCTCCTTGATCACCAGGGGATTCCAGGCGTAGATCAAAACCAGCTCGGGGCGCCCTCGCACCCGGCGGGCCAGATCCGCCAGCAGCAGGCACGTGCAGACGTCGAAGAGCAGCAGGAGCAGCTTGAAGAAGGCGACGCTCGCGGGGGCGACGGCCGCGCACAGGGCGAAGACCGCCTGGGCGAGCGGCGGGTAGATGGTGCGGTAGCCCGGATAGCCGATGCGCGGATGCAGCGACGCCCAGGCCTCCTCCTCAAACCACTCGAAGCGCGCGTCCCCCCCGTCGGCCAGCTCCTCGATTTCCGCCGGCGAGAGGCGGTAGGTGTCAACGCCCCCCAAGACCACCCGGCCGTCCCACAAATAGCGCCAGACGTCGTTGTCGTACAGCATGAAGCTGCCGTAGGCCGAGGCGTGCTCGGTGCCCTGCGTGAGATCGCGCCAGGCTCCGGACGCTCCGTCGGGCGCCCCGGCAGGCACCAGGGCGAGGCGAAAGAAGATCGCCGCCAAAACGATTTCCTTCCAGGACGGCGGCGCGGCCCGGCGGCGCTCTACGAGCCACAGCGCGACGCCGTAAACCGCGAAAAGCGCCAGCATCACCCCAAGGAAATCCCGCACGTCGCGGGGCTGACTCCAGCCGCGCAGGCCGGCAAGAGCGAGGTAGCCGAGAAGAGAAAGAGCGCCGAGGGCCCACCACGCCCCTCTGCCCTCGAGGCTGGCGGCGGCCGAGGTCCGCGGCGGCCGCTCTTCCCGCGGCGCGGCGGTCACGGCGCCCTTCGCCCGCGCGGCTTCTCCGCCTCGGCGCCCGCGGCCGGCGATTCTTCGCCTTCCCAGGCCGCGAGGCCGCCGGTCTCGAAGTCGTCGGCGAAAATCTCCTCGCGAGGCTTCGGCTCTTCGGGGGAGCGCAGGGCGCGCACCGTATCCACATAGCCGAGGGCCGAGAGCTGCTCTAAGGTTTCGTCGGTGTAGTCCACGGGCTGAGAGGCCCGCCGCGCCACCCGCTTCTCCCAGCCCTCGAGCGTCTTGGCCATGGCGGCCGCGCGCTCCCCGTGCGGGCCGGATTGATCGTCGGCCTCGAGGGGGTCCTCGCGATAGCGAAAGAGGTGCTGCCGCCCCGACCTGCGGTCCTGAATCAGGCGCCACTCCCCTTCGGCGAGGGCCAGCTGCTCGCACGATCCCTTGCACTCGCTCACCGCCACCGAGCGCCGGTTTTCGCCCTCGAGCAGCGGCATCAGGCTCTCGCCCTCAACGCCCGCGGGCGTGGGAACCTCGGCCAGATCGAGCAGCGTCGGCATCATGTCGAGGCTCTCGACGGTAGTGGACTCCACGTGGCCGGCCAGCCCGTCCGCAACGCCCTCCGGCAGCTTGAGGATCCAGGGAATTCGGGTCACCGGCGAGAAGAGCTGCTCATGGAAGAGCTTGCCGTGCTCTTTGAACTCCTCGCCGTGGTCCGA
Source organism: Acidobacteriota bacterium (assembly GCA_039027015.1). Classification (GTDB taxonomy): domain Bacteria; phylum Acidobacteriota; class Thermoanaerobaculia; order Multivoradales; family J023; genus JAUIJL01. Next base: position 1,880 of record JBCCLG010000995.1, read on the forward strand.
GAGAACCACCACCACGCTCTGCCGCCACAGCCCGCGCCGCTCCAGATAGCGCCGAAAGCCTCGGAACCACTCGTCCACGTGACGGATACCGCCGTCATAAAGAGCGATCGAATACTCGAGCTCCTCCGGGGTCAGCTCCGCTTTGCCGGCGTAGGCGCGCAGGATCTTGGAGGTCGGCCGCTGCCTGAAGAAATTCGGCGGCCGCGGCTCGACCTCGTCGAGAAAGAGCTGACGAAAGCGCGCCGGCGTGTCCTCGTAAGGGGCGTGCACGTCATAGGTGTGCACCATCAGCAGAAAGGGCGTCTCGCGCCTCTCGCCCGCCAGGTGATCGTCGAGCCACTGGGTGGCGCGCGCGCTCACCTTCTCGATGCGGCCGGCGTCGTCGTTGTAGA
>JBCCLG010000996.1:0-2269 GCA_039027015.1 Acidobacteriota bacterium
CACTCGGTGCCGTTGCGGAAACCGAAAAGCTCGGCGCAGGCCATGAAGAATATGCGCCAGCGCATGCGCTGAATCTCCGCCAGCTCCTCGCCGTAGGTGCGCCGGAGGATCGGGCGAACGATCCCCTCTCGAGCGTCCATGCGCTCGAGCCACGCGTTGGAGGTCCTTTCGTAGTGGAGGCCCGGCACCAGCCACCGCTCGGCAACCCGGAGGTGATCGTCGAAGTGGCTAAAGAAATCCGCCGAGGGCATCATGCCGCCGGTAAAAAAGTGCTTGGCCATCCACTCATCGGCGTCCCGGGTCTCAAAGGGGTAGGCGACGTGGCGGTGGCAAAAGACGTGCACGAAGGCCAGCCCGCCAACCCGCAGCCACGAGGCCATGCGCCCGAAAATCAGCCGGTAGTTGCGCACGTGCTCCAGCATCTCGATGGACACGATGCGGTCGAACGTACCCTCGGGTTCGAAATCGTTGATGTCGCAGGTGAAGATCTCGAGATTGTGGAGCCCGCGCTCGCGGGCGCGACCCAGGATGAACTCCCTCTGGGAGGCCGAGTTGCTAACGCCGACGATGCGGGCGTTGGGCAAGCGCTCGGCGAGATAGAGACTCATGGATCCCCAGCCGCAGCCCAAATCGAGGATCCGCTGGCCGTCTTCTACCAGGGCTCGACGTGCCGACAGCTCGAGCATGGCCGCTTCCGACTCGTTGAGGTCGCGAACTCCTCCGGGCCAATAGCCGCAGCTGTACTTCAGTTGATCGCCCAGAACCGCCTCGAAGAACGACGCCGGCACCTCATAGTGCTGGTCGTTGGCGGCCGCGGTGTGCACCGCCAGGGGGCCCGCCGCCAGCTCTGCCGCCAGCACCTTCTTGCGCGGCTCGATGCCCTCGGTGCCGCCTTCGCTTTCGCGCGCCAGCAGCGCGGCGCAGCGCCTGCGGATCCCGGCCCTGATAAGGACATCGGGCACCCGCCCTGCCTCCACCCAATCGATGATGCTTCTGGCCATGGGTTTAGCCCCCTCCCCCAGCAGCCCCCGGGCGGCGGCGCGGGGTGAAGAGGTCCTGCCAGTCTCCGCCCGGCGGCAGGCGCCAAAGAGACCCCAAGAAATACGCTGCGAAGGCGAAGGTACCCAGGCAGAGAATCGCCACCAGCCAGGCGAGCCTGTGCGCCCACGTGGGCTCTCGGTAGGCGATCCAGGCCCACACCGTGAGAAACGCGAAGTAGGTGTCGTAAATCGTGACCTTGAACCAGGGGTCCTGCCACAGATCGGGGCCTGCGTCCCACAGCGCCCGGTCGAGGCTGGCGGTCACCGTTCCATAAAGCATGACCCCGAGGGCCAGGAATCCAGCGCACAGCAGCACGGTCCTCATCGCCGCACTCCTCTCAAGTCGGAAGGTCCCAAGTCGGAAGATTCCAAGTCGGAAGATCCTTGATATTGGTTTGCGAGCGCGGGCGGCGGACGCTCAGCGGGTTGCGGCAAAAGGAGTCTCGCGCCACGCCAGCCAGCTCGAGACCGGCAGGACCACGGCCCAGCACACCGCCAAAAAGGCGACGGCCCGCCAGCTGGGCGCCTCGAAGGCCGCCGCCCCGAGAGCCGCGCCGCCCAGATAGGCCGACGGTCCGGCGATCGCGCCCAGCGCCGCGGAGAGCACCCAGCGGCCGTAGAGAATGCGCAGCAGAGCGTGCCTCATGGCCCCGAACTGCAGCCACAGGGCGGTGATCCACAGGGGCGCTAGCCACGGCAGCACAGCGCCCTTGAAGGTGATCCAGCCGAGGCTGAGGTGCAGCGAATCGATGACCGTGCCCGCCACCGCCAGCAGCAGCATGAAGCGCAGATCGCGGCGCCAGCTGCGGCTGAACTGCAGCTGGAGAATCACCAGCACGACGATGATGAGAGGGCCGAAGAGCGGCAGTCCCCAGGCGGCCCCCAGCACGCAGGCGAACCAGCCGACCTGCATGATGACGAAAAGGGCGACGCCCTGGAGCGTCTTGAGCCGCCTGTTCCGGTCGGACCGATCGACTTGAAGCTCGAACTCGCGGGTCGGCGGCACGGGCCAGGCGGCGGGGTCTTTGTGGGGCTCTCCACTCACGGCGCGCTCCTGCTCCCCTCACGCCGCCGCGTTCCCGAAGGAAGCGAGCAGAGGCTCGCCGCGGTCCTCGGGCTTGCTGAGAACGAGCTGCAGGTCGCCGGTGGCGCGCTCCATGAAGCCCGCCTCGCAGTAGCAGAGGTAGAACTCCCACAGCCTGATGAAGCGGTCTGAGAATCCGAGCCTG
>JBCCLG010000997.1:0-2269 GCA_039027015.1 Acidobacteriota bacterium
ACGTGGGAACCCTCGGGCAAGGGATGCGGCTTGGATTCAGCATTCCACTTCTCGACGTTGTCGAGCACGAGGAGCACCCGTCCTGTCTGCCGCTGCACTCGGCGGATGGCCAGAGACGCCCGTTCATTGGTAGGCCCTGAATCGATGCCGAGAGAATTGGCGATCGTCGATCCCCAGATCGTCGTGAGATCAGGATCCTCGGCCGAAAGCCAGAAGATCCCACCCGGAAAGCTGTCGGTCTGCTCCAAGCGTTGGGCGAGCTTCAGCGCTAGCTCGGTCTTGCCGATCCCTGCGAGGCCCTCCACTGAGGCCGCGAGGGCAACCGACGAAGGGCCAAGGAGATCCGCAAGACGGCCGAGGTCCGCCTCGCGTCCGACGAAATGGGTCGACGGCAGGGCGGGAAGGCCGTAAAACGGGCTCCGGCTTTGTGAATCCGGCCCACCCTGCCGAGAGGGCTCGACCGAGCGGGCCCTGATGACCTTGGCGATCTCTTCGGCGACGTGGTCCTCACCCTCAATGGAGCTGATGGACGCCTTAGCGGCTGCCAGTGGCCAGATATTGGTGACGTCAGCGTGGCTCAAGTGATGGAGCACCGGCAGGATCTTCAATTTGCCGAAGACTCGTTCCTGATTGAAAAGGGCGCTCAGCTCGCTTTCGGGCCAGTATTTCTTGAAGCTTGGGCTGAGGACCACGACTCCGAACCGAGCCAGCGCCAGGCCTTGGTCCATTTTTGCCCTGAAGTCATCCCCAAGAAGGATCTGATCCTCGTCGTACCAAACACTGAGCCCAAGGGCCTTGAGCGCATCGACCAGTGGGCGGACAAAGTCGTCTTTGTCCTCGCTGGCGTGGCTGATGAAGACATCGAACTCCAGCATGAGCACTCCCTCGAAATTAACGAAGAGAGTCTAGCGGTTTTCCGGCTCGGGTCTGAGATCCGCGAGTGAATAGGACCAGTCAGGCAGCTCGATCACACCCCCAAGATTTCGACATCGTAGCTACGCATCTTTCGGTCGCGCGTCACGAGGGTCAGCTCCTCAACCTGAGACTGAGCCACGAGCATGCGATCGAAGGGGTCTCGATGGTGAAGCGGGAGCGCTGCAACCGCTTCCGCGTGCCTGAAAGTGATCGGCAGCTCTGTGAATCCACTGTCTCGAGCGCCTTCAGAAGCTGGCGCCGGCAGCTCGAGCCGACCCAAAGCCGATTTGATCGAGATCTCCCAAAGAGAAGCCGCGCTCAGGTAAACCACCTCGGCTTCTCGAATGGACTCCACAACTTCCGCCCGGATGCGGTCTGCTCCGAGCCGCCACCAGAGAAAGATGTGGGTGTCGAGCAGGAGCCTCGAGAAGTTTCTCAAGTCTTGCCTTCAAACGCCGCGAGCAGGGGTTCGGGAAGGGGCTCGTCAAAGTCGTCAGCGATCTGGACTTGACCCTCCCAGCCTCCTGGGCCTCGCCTCGCCGCGCGCGGCGCAGGCACAAGGCGGGCTTGGGGTTCACCATCTTCAACGATCACGAGCTCTTCACCCGAAGAGACCCGTTTGATGAGTTCTTCAAATGAGGTTTTGGCTTCTGCAACGGTGACTGTTAAAGGCATGAGGGCCTCCTTCGTCTGAGTCTAGCGCACGCTAAAACGAAGACCTGGCTGACACCTCCGCATACTCGAGAGCAATCGAGGAAAGGCTCACTCGCCGAATTCACTCGCTCAAAGTCACGAAAATCGGTGCATTGAGCAAGCGTATCCGGGATTGAAGCTTCTCTCCCTAAGCAAGGCCTCATCAAGCAGCGCCCGAAGCCCGGAGCGAAAGGAGCCGGGCGCATCGAGCACGGACTCCGAAGCTGTCTGAGCGGGAAGAAATCAACTCTGGAGAAGAACGCCGAAAGGAGGCGGATCCTCATCCCGCGGACGACCAGGGTCTAGAGCAGTCCCGAAGCGGAAGCGAGCCCACCTCCTCGGAGAACGCGATCGTCAAGTCGGCTGGCCGCGCGAGTTCTGAGGAGCCGCGCGCAGTGCGCCCGGTGACGCAGCGCAGGGCGTTTCAGGCAGCGCCCGCGGGATCGAGGCCCGACCGGCAGCAGCTGCCCCAACGCAAAACGGCGACCTCTGATAAGAGATCGCCGTGAACTATCGCTGGGATGGTAGCCCGTACGGGATTTGAACCCGTGTTACCGGCTTGAGAGGCCGGCGTCCTGAACCGCTAGACGAACGGGCCAGACGCACTCGCGTGCGGGAGCGCGATTATAGGTTCCCTCTGCGCGGGTTTCAAGCCCGCAGG
>JBCCLG010000998.1:0-2268 GCA_039027015.1 Acidobacteriota bacterium
AGGATCTGCAGGCGCTGGTGGCGGCCGCTCCCCCGGACGTTCTGAGCCTGCGGATGCTGGACGACGACGCTCTCGGCCGCTGGACCGGCGACCCGGAGCACTCCGCCGAGCTTGTGGCGCCGACGCACTCCCTGCCCGACGCCATCCACTCCTGGAGAATCGCCAGCTTCTCGAGCCTGGCCCGCGGCGGCAGCGGATCCGCGGACCACGGAGACCCCTCCTCCCCTACCCCGGAGCCCGCCCGCGATCCCAGGGGCCTCTTCGCCTTCGCGCGCGGCCCGCGGGCCGGCGACTGCCTGCACAAGATTTTTGAGTCGATCGACTTTACCGACGACCCGCGCGGCCCTGCCTCCACCCAGGCGGTTCACCTCGCCCACGAGAAATTCGGTCTCGACCGGCCGGAGCGTCACCCCCGCGGCGGCGCGCGCGGCGGCGAGTTCGACCCGGCCGAAGCGACCCTCCAGATGCTCGAGCGGGTGCTCGGCACCTCTCTCCCGGGCGGGCTCAGGCTGTCGAGCGTGGGCCGCGCCGACCGGCTGGTGGAATGGCAGTTCTACGCTCCGCTCTCCCCGGTCGCGCCGCGCGATCTCGCCGAGGTCTTCAGGAAGAGCTCCCGCGCCTCCTGGGCGGAAAGATACGCCGACAGCCTGGAGACGCTTGATAAGCAGCAGCTCGAGGGCTTCCTCACCGGCTACGTCGACGTCGTGGTGCGCTCAGGCGACACGTGGTCGATCCTCGACTGGAAATCCAACCACCTCGGCGACCGTTTCTCCGACTACGGCTCGGCGGCCATGACCCGCTCCATGCTCGAACATCACTACATCCTGCAGGCCCATCTCTACGCCCTCGCCGTCGACCGATTTCTCGGCCTTCATCAGCCGAGCTGGTGCTTCGAGAGGGATTTCGGCGGGGCGTACTACCTCTTTCTGCGCGGCGTCGACGGCCGGGGCGCGGCGACCGAGGGCCAAATGGGGCTCTACGCCGGCGCCGGCACGGGGATCTTCCACCTGAAGCCCGAGCCCGCGCTGATCGCCGCGCTGGGCGAGCGTCTCCTCGAGAAGGCGCGGCCCTCGTGAACGCTCTCTCGACGCGACGCGGCCTCGCCCCGGTCGACCGCCACTTCGCGAGGCTGATCGGACGCCTCGCCCGCCAGGCCGGCGAGGACGCGGCGCTGCTCGAGGAAACCGCGGCGTGGGTTTCGCGCGAGCGCGGCCGGGGCCACTCCTGTCTTCTCCTCGAGAAGGCGGCGGGCCAGCCGAAGCTGGGGGGCGACGAGTCGGGCCCTGGCCGAACTCCCTCGAAGGACCGCTCGCGCAAGGTCGAGCATCTGCCCTCCCTCGAAGCCTGGCGAGAGACTCTCCGCGGCTCGAGCCTGGTCGCCTTGCCGGACGACGCGAGCGGGCCGGGCGCTGCCGTTGCTAAAAATCTCACCTCGAAACCTCTCACTCCAAAACTTCTCACCCCGAAACCTTTAGTCCTCGACGCCTCCGACCGCCTGTATCTTTGGCGCTACTGGCGCGCCGAGCAAAAGCTGGCCGCCCGCCTCCTGGCGATGGCGCCAACCGGCGACGGGGAGGCCGGGCTCGCGGCCTCCGTAGCGGCCCTTTGGCGCCGCCTCTTTCCGGACGCGGCGGGAGCGGAGATCGACTCGCAGGCCGCGGCCGCCGCCGCGGCGCTCACTTCCCCCCTCTCGCTGGTCAGCGGCGGTCCCGGCACCGGCAAGACCACCACGGTGGTGCGCCTTCTGGCCGTGGCCGCGGAGGCCTGGCCCGATCTGCGGATTCAGCTCGCCGCGCCGACCGGCAAAGCCGCCGCCCGCCTCGACGAAGCCATCCGCGGGCAGCTCGAAAAAATGGACGAAGACCTCCGCCTGAAGGTGGAGGCGCTGCCGCGCAAGGCGGCGACCCTGCACCGCACCCTCGGCTACAGCCCGCGCACGGACCGCTTTCGTCACCACGCGGGGCGCCCCTTGACCTGTGACCTGCTGGTCATCGACGAAGCCTCCATGGTCGACCTGCTCATGATGCACGCGGCCCTCGACGCCCTGCCGGCCGGCAGCCGTCTGGTGCTGCTCGGCGACCGCGATCAGCTGGCGAGCGTCGAGACCGGCTTCGTTTTCGGGGATCTCTGCGCCGCGGCCGGGCTAGAGCGCCCTGAGGCTGAATCTCCCGAACCGCCGGAGGCCAGAAGGCGGCTGCCGGCGCGGCTGCAGAGGGCCTATGACTTACTCGCCGGGATTCCAACGGACCTCGAGACCGAGGAGTCGGG
>JBCCLG010000999.1:0-2267 GCA_039027015.1 Acidobacteriota bacterium
CGAGCGCCGCAGGTGAAGGCTTCGAAGGTGTAGACCGCCAGGCCGCCGAAGCAGGAGACGACGGGCACCCAGGGCTGGCCGCGCTCGAAAACCAGGGGCTCCGCTTCTCCTGAGGTCTCGGTCTCGGTTGGGCCCGAGGCGGCATCGTCCCGCGGCCGGAAGGCCCAGGTGTCGAAGTACCAGGCCCGGGGCGGCGGCGGGCCGGCGGCCGGCACCCACAGGCTGTTGCTGCCGACGGCGTCCCAATCCCGCCGCTCGAAGGTGCTCGCCAATCCCTCGAGGCTGAAGCCCTTGGGCAGATCGAGATCCAGCACCACCACGTGGTCGATGTCCTCCAGCCGGGCGACCTCATCGAGCACCCGATTGCGCGCCTCGGCCATGGCGACCATGCGCTCGGTCGACTGATCCTGCCGCCAGCGCGGCCAGCCGAAACTCTCGCGCAGCGCTCTCACCCGGTGGTTTTCGCCCGCCCACGCCTCCAGCAGCTCGGCGGTCTCGTCCTCTGAGTCGTTCTCAAAGACCACCACCCTGGAGTCGAGAAAGAGGCGGCCCGCGCGCTTCACGTGCCCGATCACCCGCGGCAGCTGGGCGGCGACGTTGCGCGCCAGGCCGCAGAAGACAGCCCGCTGCTCCGCCATCCTGCGCCGGCCCGCGAGCGCCGCGCGCGACTCGCGGGACCAGGAGCCCGGCAGCGGCGGATACCAGTGCTCGGGGAATCCGCCGCCAGAGGCGACGTCCTCCGGCACCCGGGAGGCATCGGTCGGCGACCACGCCTCGATCCACTTTTTGTTGCCGTCCCAAAGCTCCAGGGGCTCCTCGGGCGCCTCGAGGCCCAGGGCGCTCAGCAGGCGAGCCTGCGCGCCGGGATCGGCGAGGAGGGACTCGTAGCTCACCATCGTCGAGGGCAGGTCGGCGGCCTCGATATGGCCGAAGATATGGCGGTAAGCCCGCTCGATATTGGCCTCGGCCTCGGCCTCGCTCGCCACGTGCCGCCACTTGAGCTGCGACTGGATCGCGGGATAGCGCTCGCGGTGGACCACCACTACGTGCACGAGGTAGCCGCGCATCTCGAGGTCGAGGGCCATGCCCGCGAGGTCGGGCCAGCGCAGCAGGTGAGGCACGCTCCGCCGCCATACGATGGGATCCTGGTCGGTGGGCGGCTCGAGATCCCAAGGCTGGAGATCCCGCGGCGCGGAAGGCCCTCGGGGAGACGCACCCGCCGACTCGCCGCGCCACGGACCGTGCTCCCCGGAGTGGCCGTGGCAGCCGGCGTGCACCAGGAGATCGGTCACCAGATGGGTACCGTGACTCTCGGCGCCGACCACCAAAAAGGCCCTCTTGTCAGCGGGCAGCGTGCGCGCGATGCGCCGCCACCAGAAGCCGGGCTGGAGAAATCGGCGGTCGGCGAGCGCGGGCAAAAGGCGTCGCCGCCAGCGATCGAGGTTGCCGGGCGTGATCTCGCCTAAATCGCGAATGGCCACCACCGGCAGGCCGGCGTAGGCCTCGCTCAAGGGCCCCTCGGGCACGATCGGTATCGAGCCCAGGGCGAGGGTCTCGAAAACGCCGAAGGTGGCGGTTTCGCTGCCCCAATCCGCCAGGGAGAACAGGCACGCGCACTGCCGTCGCCAGCGCTCGTGACGGCTCGGAAGCTCCTCCAGCTCGAAGAGGCCGGCACTCTCCACGACGCGGCGCTTCTCCTCGGGGCGAAGGCGGTTTAGATCGATCGCGAAAACCGAGGCTCGCCGCGCCCTGGCCGGTATCCGGGAGAGGCGAGCGAGCAGCTCCGCGCCGCCGCCCAGCAGCAGGTCCGCCGGGTGCAGACCGATCGGCATGGCGCGCACGGCGGGCACGTCGAGGTCCTTGTTCTCGCAAAAAAACGCCCGGATCCTCGGGTCGGGCACGATTCGGCTGGCGTCGCCGGCCTCGAGGGAAAGGGGCACGTTGGCGTTGCCCACGTACAGCGTGACGGGCGAGTCGATAAGGGGCAGGACGCGCTCGAGAAAGAGCCTCAGGCGGCCCGACTTGCAGAAGACCGACCGCGGGCGCTCGCGAAGTTGCGTCAGCACGGTCTCGCCTCGGCGGCCGGGGGGGCGCGAGAGGGGCGCATCGAGAATCCAGTCGAAGCGCGCCTGCCAGGGGGCTCCCGCGCGCAGCCCCCGATGCCGGGGCGAAGCGTGGCGGGTGGTGTGCCAGGCGTCGAGCTCTGGCGGGTGCAGATCGGAGGACCCGGCGTCGAGGCGGAGGATCTCTTGAGGCAAAGGCTGAAG
>JBCCLG010001000.1:0-2266 GCA_039027015.1 Acidobacteriota bacterium
ACGTCGCCCATCACCAGCGTGTCGGGCGCAGTGGCCACCACGTCGTCGCGGGCGATCGGCGCGTTGTCGCCCACCTGGATCTCCACCGTGGCCAGCCGCGACGGCGTGCCGCCCGAGGAGCTCAGGACGTAGTAGGTAAAGCGGTCGATTCCCCGAAAGCCCGGATTCGGCCGGTACTCGAAGGTGCCAAAAGGGGTCAGGCCGTCGAAGATCTGGCCGAGACCCACCAGCTCGCCATTCTCGGGCGGCGAGGCCAGAAGGGAGAGAAGATCGAAGCTGGTCGCCACGTCGTTCGAGAGCACGTTGCCCGCGACGATGCCGTCGAGATCCGCCGGATCGGCGGCAAAGAAGTCGTTCTCGGCGATCGGCGGAGGCGCCTGATCAGGGCCCGCCAGCAGCCACTGCTGAGCGTCCGAGCCATCCACCGGCCCGGCGCTAACGTTGGCTCCGGCGCTCGTGCCGTCGGCGGTGAGCGCGAAGCCGGTGAACTCCGAGATCACGCGAAAGGCTCCCCCGCCGACCGGCTCGAAGGTGAAGCGCTGCCAGGGCCGGCTGTTGAGCGCGTACGCCGAGGCGTCGGTGCCCGCCGCGCTGGGCGCCCAGGTCTCGAGGGCCGGCTCCCCGGCGGGCGAGTCGGCCACCAGGTTGAGCCCGGAGCCTCGGCGGGCCGGGAGCACGGAGAAGCGCTGGGAGGCCAGATCGTCCGCCTCGGCCAGCTCAGCCGAGGTGCGGTTGACGAAGCTCGGCAGGGAGATCGCGAGCTCGGTGAGGCGCGGCTCGCTGCCCGGTCGACTCAAAATCTGCACCGGCCCGACCAGCAGATAGACCGTGGCCGTGACCGAGACGCCGTCGTCGGTGCGCAGCCTGTAGGCGAAGGCGTCGACGCCCGAAAAGCCCGGCGCCGGCTGATATTCGAACTCGCCCCACGGAGTGACGCCGCCGTAAATCGCGCCATCGCCGACCAGGGTGCCGTAGACCGGCGCGGCGACCGCCTCCGCCGTCGCCAGGGCGGGAACGGTGTCGTTGTCGAGCACCGAGCCCGCGATCGTGGATCCCGGATCCCCCGAGATCACGTCGTCGACCGCGACGGACGACGCCGTCGCCGGGGACGGGGCCCCGAGAAGGGTCAGGAATATGAGAAGTGCAAACGCTGAGGTGACCTGGGACGGTCGTCGCATGGAGAAGTCTCCTGGTCCGCCAATCCGGACGTTGGTATCGCTGTCGGCCTGTCCCCATCGGACGCCGGGCCGGGGTGTGTGAAGGCCAGAGGCCTGGGAACCAGAGGAAGAGAGAAGATAATTTAATAGATGTATAGCAAAGTGCAACTTCAACGACAAGTGCTGCGCCGCTCGAGCCGAAGAGTCCTGAATCTCCCGCCGCAGCGCGCGCCGATTCAGGATCCGGGGGCCTTCGGGCTCCCCTCCGTCTCGACGCCCTCGACCTCCCGCCTACCCAACTCCGCGCTCAGCCGCGGGAAATCGAGCCACCCGGCGGCCTGGTCCTCGCTCGACCAGTCGCCGGAAGGCTCGATCGCCTCGATTTTTCGGGCCAGCTCTGGAATTGAAGCCGGTCGATCTTCGGGGCTTTTGGCCAGGCTGGAAAGCACCAGCGCATCCCACGCAGCCGGCAGGTCCGCGGCGTGCCGCGAAGGCGGCGCCGGATCATCGCGCAGGTGCGCCGTAAGCTGCGCCAGCGGCGGGCCTGCCTCAAAAACCGGCCGGCCGGTCAGCAGCACGTAGGCCACGCAGGCCAGGGCATAAATATCGCTGCTCGGCGTCGCCGCCGCCTGATCGCGGGCGAGCAGCTCCGGCGCGAGATAGCCGGCGGTGCCGACCAGCGCACCCGTGCGGGTCAGCGGCTCCGCGTGATCCGACTCGACCTGGACGATTCCAAAGTCGAGCACCTTGAGCCGATCGAGCTGCCTGTTGGTTCGACACAGCATCAGGTTGGCGGGCTTCAAATCGCGATGGACCAGACCCTTTCCGTGGGCTTCTTCGAGGGAGTCGCAGGCCTGCAGCAGGATCGACCGCACCCGATCGACCGGCTGCGGTCCGCATTCGCGGATCAGGCTGCGCAGATCGATCCCCTCTAAATTCTCCATCACCAGAAAGGCTTCGCCGTCCTCGAGAACGCCGTAGTCCAAAACCCGCACCGTGTGGGGCGACTCCAGAGACGCGGTGGTGCGCGCCTCGCGCAGGAAGCGCTCGAGCAGCTCCTCACGGCGAGAGGGGCTGGCCTCGAGATGCTCGCGGCGCATCACTTTGAT
>JBCCLG010001001.1:0-2264 GCA_039027015.1 Acidobacteriota bacterium
CGGGGCGCGACAGCCCGGGGCGCGACAGCCCGGGGCGCGCCAGCCCGGGGCGCGACAGCCCGGGGCGCGACAGCCCGGGGCGCGACAGCCCGAGGCGCGACAGCCCTATGCCGGCAAGCACTGCGTGATCGGCTCCCTGGTCGGCCGGGCGGTGCGGCGGGCGGTGGGCGAGGGATTCCGGGCCTGGCGCGACGACCGCGACCGCGGCCTGCTAGACCTTCCGGAGGACTCAAGCCCGTGCTGACCCTGCTCACCGGCGGCGCCCGCAGCGGCAAGAGCCGCGAGGCCCTGCGGCTCGCCGAAGCCGTTCCAAGCCCCGAGGCCCGCTACTTCCTGGCCACCGCTGAACCCCTCGACGGCGAGATGAGCCGGCGCATCGACCGCCACCGCGAGGAGCGCGGCGGCGCTTTTGAGACGATCGAGGAGCCCCTCGACGTGGTCGGCGCCCTCGACGCCCTGCCCGCCACGGCCGAGGTGGTGATCCTCGACTGCCTGACCCTCTGGCTGACCAACGTTCTGGTGCACCGCGCGTCGGCCGATGCGGGCCGGGAGGCGCCCGGGGACGATCTCGACTTCTCCAGCCTGCCCGACTCGCCCCTCGACTATCCCCCGCTGGCGGCCTTCCTCGAGCGCCTGGAGCGCCCCCTGCCGTTCCACCTGGTCGCGGTGACCAACGAGGTGGGCCTCGGCATCGTGCCGGGCGATCCGCTGAGCCGCACTTTCCGCGACCTGGCGGGCTGGCTGAACCAGGAGGTCGCCCGGAGGGCCGATCGCGTGGTGCTGATGGTGAGCGGCTGCCCGCTGGTGATCCGGGAGCCCGCGCCTTGAGCGGCGGCGACGCCGCGACGCTGATGGTGGTGGGAACCTGCTCGAGCGCCGGCAAATCGACCCTGGTCGCCGCCCTCTGCCGCATCTTCGCCCGCCGCGGCCTGCGGGTGGCGCCCTTTAAGTCGCAGAATATGTCGCTCAACTCGGCGGTCACCCCCGAGGGCGACGAGATCGGCCGCTCCACCTACTCCCAGGCCGAGGCCGCCCGCACCGCGCCCCACGTGGACATGAACCCGGTTCTGCTCAAGCCCGAGGGGGAGCGGCGCAGCCAGGTGATCCTCAGCGGCCGCCTGCACGGCAGAATCGACGCCGCGCACTGGCAGTCGGCCAAGCCCGAGTTTTGGCGGGCGATCCAGCAGGCCCTCGCCCGGCTGCGCCGGCGCTTCGACCTGGTGATCCTCGAGGGGGCGGGCAGCCCGGCGGAGATCAACCTGCCCCACGACATCGCCAACCTGCGGGTCGCCCGGCACGCCGGCGCCCGGGCGCTTCTGGTGGGCGATATCGACCGCGGAGGCGTCTTTGCCTCTCTCGCCGGCACCATGCTGCTGCTGCCTCCCGAGGAGCGCGCCGCGATCGGCGGCTTTGTGATCAACAAAATGCGCGGCGACGTCGGCCTTCTGGGCGACGGTCCGGAGCAGCTCGCCCGCCACGCCTTTGGGGTGCCCACCCTCGGCGTGCTGCCCTTCCTGCCCGAGCTCGGGCTGCCCGAGGAAGACTCCCTCGGCCTCGACTCCCTGCCCCACGGCGGGCCGGCCGGGGACGGCGAGCTCGACCTGGCGGTGACGCGGCTGCCCCGCCTCTCGAACTTCGACGATTTCGACGCCCTGGCGGCCGAGCCGGGGGTGCGGGTGCGCACCGTGAGCCGCGCCGGGCACCTGCTCGATCACCCGGCGCCCGCCGCCCTCTTTCTGCCCGGCAGCAAGAACACCCTGGCGGACCTCGAGTGGCTGAGAGCGAGCGGCCTGGCCGACGCCGCCCTCGAGCTGGCGAATCGCCCCGAGCCGACGGCGGTGATCGGCCTGTGCGGCGGCTACCAGATGCTCGGCGAGAGCCTCGAAGATCCCGGCCACGAGAGCGCCCGGGCGGCGCGCGCCGAGGGCCTGGGGCTGCTGCCCCTCGCCACCCGCTTTGCCGCCCGCAAGACCACCCGCCAGGTTCGCGGCCGCTGGCGCAGCGGGCTGCCGGGAAGCCTCGGGGCACTCGGCGAGCTGGAGGTTGAGGGCTACGAGATTCACCTCGGCGAAACGCAGCTCGGCGAGCCGCGGGGCGGCGAGACCCGGGGCGGGCGCGCCATTTTGAGCCTCGGCGCCGACCGCCACCCGGACGGCTGCTGCGACCCTCGAGGCGCGGTGTGGGGCACCTACGTGCACGGCCTGTTCACCCGCGACGCCTTTCGCCACGCCTTCCTGCGCGGCCTCGGCTGGCGGGAGAGCGGC
>JBCCLG010001002.1:0-2258 GCA_039027015.1 Acidobacteriota bacterium
CGAGCGGCTCGATATCGAGCTGATCGAGCAGCCGCTGCCGCGCTCGAGCGACTCGGATTTATGCGCTTGGCCGCCGGCCCTCCGCCGCCGGGTAGCGGCGGATGAAAGCCTGCACGACGCTCGCGACGCCCTCGAGCTGGCGCGTTCGGAGGCGTGCGGCATCTACAACATCAAGCTGATGAAGTGCGGCGGCATCAGCGGCGCGCGCCGCATCGGGGCGGTGGCCGAATCTGCGGGCCTCGAGCTGATGTGGGGCTGCATGGACGAGAGCGCGATTTCGATCGCGGCGGCTCTTCACGCCGCCTACGCGTCGCCCGCCACGCGCTACCTGGATCTCGACGGCAGCTTCGACCTCGCCTCGGACCCCGCGCGCGGCGGGTTTTCGCTCAGGAACGGAGCCCTGCATCTCACGGGCGGGCCCGGTCTCGGAGTGAGCCTGGGCTGATCTCCCCAGCCGAGGGCTAGGCTAGCCCGCCCTTCTCACGGGGAACCTGTTGCGAATCCGTGTGTGGGTGGCATCTACGGCTCTCACGACGATCCCTCGTGAGAAGTGCGGGCTAAGGCTCGACGAGATCGAGGGACGGGTTCGAGCCCGAATCCTCGGACCGCGGCGGCGGTGCGCTCGTTTGTCCCTCGACTCCGGGTGCCGCGGCGTCGGCGGTGGCCAAGCGACGGGCCCGCGGCGCGTCGGTGGGAAGCGAGCGCACGGCCTCCTCGTCGATCGAGAGAGCCCAAAGCTCGAGGGCCTCCTCCAGACTCTCGAGAAAGAAGCGCCCCTGGTTGTGCCAGGTGGGTCTGGGATCGGCGAGCGGCTTTTCCCGCAGGCTCCGCCGGCACAGGCTGTAGCTCTCAGGGGTCAGGAGGATCTGACCCGGCCACGCCAGATCGGCGAGGTCCTGAACGACCCGGATGGCGGTTCCCATGGCGTCGAGCTTGCGGGCCCGCGAGCGCAGCGTGACCTCGCCGAGGTGCAGGCCGATTCGCAGACCCGGCGCCTTCTGATCGTTCTCGCGGCGGCGCGCCGTCCAGCGCTGGCAGGCCAGGGCGCAGCGCAGCGCCGAGAGGGAGCGCTCGAAAAGCACCAGACGGCCGCCGCCGGCCCCGACCCGCTGGCCTTCGAGCTCGAGGGTCAGGCGCCGGAGCTCTGCGTCGAAGCTCGAGGCCGCCCGCTCGTTGCTCTCGGTCTCCTGGAGGTGCACGGCGAGCAGGATCCGCAGATGGACTCCGCCGGTGACCGCCGGCCTCGGGGCGGGGCGGCGAGCCGCCGGCACGAAGGTCGGAATCTCTTCCGTGACCGTCGACGCGTTGATCGTTCCCGTGGCGGGGATCGGGCCGCTTTCCGGAGCCCGGGCGATCCCGGTCCCGTCGCGCAGGTCGGTGGAGCGCGGCGGGTCTTCGGGACCCGGAAGAGTCGAAGGGTCGAGGTCTCGCCAGTCCTGCCCTTCCTCGGTTGCCGAGAAGGAGCCCGAGGCGTAGGGGCCGCCCCACTCGGAGAGCGGGCGCTTCTCGATCACCCTCAGCTCGACCACGACCTCGCCGGCGGACTGCGGGCGATGCTCGGGGTTTTTCTCGAGCAGTCGGTCGATGAGATTCGACAGCTCCGCGGGAACCTGCCTATTGACCTGGCTGGCCGGCTCGTGGGCCACGCTGCACACCCGGGTCATGGTGTTGTAGATGCTGTTTCCCGAAAAGGGCGGGCACCGGGTCACGGCCTCGAAGATCAGCGTGCCGAGGGAGAAAAGATCCGAGCGGTGGTCGACGTCTTCTCCCATCGCCTGCTCGGGCGACATGGACCCGGCGGTGCCGAAGACCTGGCCGAGGTGAGTCAGGGTGATCTCAGCGGTCTCGCGGCTCAGCTGCTTGGCCAGCCCAAAGTCGAGAATCTTGGCGTGCCGCGAGCGGGTCACCATGATGTTCGCGGACTTCAAGTCGCGGTGCACGATGCCCTTCTCGTGGGCCTCCGCGAGGCCTTCCGCGATCTCCCTGGAAAGGGTCACGGCCTCGGCCAGTCCGAGCTGTCCCTTTTCGATCAGCGACTGCAGCGGCACGCCATCGATCAGCTCCATCACGATCCAGCTGTCGCCGTCCTCGGTTTCGAAGATATCGAAAATCTGAACGATCGAGGGATGGGAGAGTCCGGCGACCGTCTGTGCCTCCCGGCGCAGGCGCTGGTGACGGCGCTCGTCTCCGAATTCGGGATGGATATGTTTGATCGCGACGTCGCGCCTCAGGCGCTCGTCGTAGGCCTTATAAACCGC
>JBCCLG010001003.1:0-2246 GCA_039027015.1 Acidobacteriota bacterium
CGCCAACGTCATCGTGCTCAACAAACTCGATCTCGTGTCTGAGGCGCAGGCCCTCGAGGTCAAGGCCATCATCGAGGCGCTCAACCCCGGCGCGAAGGTCCTCATGGCGATCCGCGGCGAGGTGCCGCTCGAGTCCGTTCTCAATACCGGGCTGTTTGACTACGAAGAGGCCTCTGCCTCAGCTGGCTGGGTGCGCGAGCTTCAGCTCGAGGGTGAGCATAAGCCCGAGACCGAGGAATACGGAATTTCCAGCTTCGCCTATAAAACGGCTCACCCTTTTGACGCCGAGAAGCTGTGGGAGTTTCTGAGCGACGAGAAGACCTGGCGCGGCGTGCTCCGCTCCAAGGGCTTCTTTTGGGTCGCCGCCGACCCTCGCGTGGCCTACGAATGGGCCCAGGCCGGCGGCGTGAGCAACGTGAACCCCATGGGGCTGTGGTGGGCCTCCCTGCCTCGCGACCGCTGGGGTCTTCCCGAAGGCGAGGGGCCCGACCAGGAGGCGAGCTGGCATCCGCGGTTTGGCGATCGTTCCCAGCAGCTGGTCTTCATCGGCCAGCGCATGGATGAAGCGGCCCTCCGGGCCAGGCTCGACGCCTGCCTGCTCGACGCGGAGCGAGCCGCCGAGAACAGCAGGTCCTGGAGCGGAATGGTCAATCCGTTCCCGAAATTTGGCTCTAAGGCCGACGCGACCGTACCCCCATGAACTGCGGTTGACTCCTCTCGAGCCGGAAGAGCCTCGTAAAATAGGCTCTTGCAAAGCCGGGAGAGCGATTCGTAGATGCCTGCCGCCTCGAAAAATGCTGGAACTCAGACGCCCGAGAGCCAAAGTGCCGAGGCCGTCGACCGCGCGCTGGATGAGGCCCTCGATCTCGAGGGCGAGGAGCGGGAGACCTTTCTCGCGAGCCTCGAGCCCGAGCTGGGCCTCATGGTGCGGGAGCTCCTGGGGGCGGCGCGGCGCGGCGGCCCCCTCGACCTGGGCCTTGGCGAGGTGGCGGGGCGGCTGATCGAGACGGCGGGCGCCTGGGAGCCCGTGGGCCTCGGCCGGCGCATCGGCTCCTGGCGCCTTTTGGAGCGGCTGGGTGCCGGCGGCATGGGCGTCGTCTACCGCGTGCAGCGGGCGGACGACGCCGACTTCGATCAGCAGGCGGCGCTCAAGGTGATCCGCTGGGAGCTCGCCGACTCTTCACTCGAGCGCCGGTTTCGTGAGGAGAGAAGGATTCTGGCGCAGCTGAGCCATCCGAATATCGCCTCCTTGATCGACGGCGGAGTCACCGAAACGGGCCTGCCCTATCTGGTGCTCGAATACGTCGAGGGCGAGCCCCTCGACCTCTACGCCGAGAGGAGAGGCCTCGGAGAAGCGGAGAAGCTGGCGCTCATCGGCACCCTGGCGCGCGCCGTGGACTTCGCCCATCGCCAGCTGGTGGTGCATCGGGACCTCAAGCCCTCGAACGTCCTCGTGCGCGGCGACGGGGTGCTCAAGCTGCTCGATTTCGGCGTCGCCAAGCTGATGAGCGGCGCCCCGAGCGAGGCGACCCGCGCCGCGCCCATGACGCCGCGCTACGCCTCGCCCGAGCAGCGTTTGGGCGCGCCGGCCTCTCTGGCGTCGGATATCTGGTCCGTGGGAGCCGTCGCCGCGCAGCTTCTTACCGGGCGGCCGCCCGAGGAATCGCCCCACGGCGAGTTTCGGGTCCCGGGGGTGCGCGGCGACGTGGCCAACATCCTGGGGCGTGCGCTCCATCCCGATCCGGAGAGCCGCTACCGGACCGCCGGGGAGCTGGCCGAGGATTTGGATCGCTGGCGAGGCGGTCGGCCAGTGAGGGCGACTCCGCCGACCCTGCGCTACCGCCTGGGCCGCTGGCTCGGTCGCCATCGCGCCGCGGCCGCGGCGGCCCTGGCTGCCGTGCTGGTGGCCGTCGCCGGCGTCACGGGGGTGGTGTGGCAGGCCCGAGAGGCTCGCCAGGAGCGCGACCGAGCGCGCCTCGAGGCGGCGCGAGCTGAAGAGATGACGGCCTTCCTTTTCGACCTCTTCGAGAGCGCGACGCCCTCCCTCGGAGACGAGCCGAGGGTTCGGGACCTTCTCGACCGCGGCGTCGAGCGGCTCCGAAACGGCGTGGAGATGTCGCCGCGATCGCGAGCCGAGCTGCTCTTCGGGCTGGGCGACGCCTATAAATGGCTGCGCGAGTATGACCGCGCCGAGGAGCTGATCGCCGAGGCGCTGGAGATCGAGGGCAGGCTCGATCCCGAGGGGC
>JBCCLG010001004.1:0-2246 GCA_039027015.1 Acidobacteriota bacterium
CGACCTCGAGAGCCTGCGCGGTCTCGCCGAGGCCCACAGGCCTGAGATCGCCGCGGTCGAGGCGGACCTCGCCGCGGCCGACGCGCGCCACGCCCTGGCCCTGCGGGGCTCGAGGCCCGACCTCACGGTCGGCCTGTCCTACACCGCTGTCGAGAAGAGAGCGGACCTCGCGGGCCGCCTGACGCCGCCCGAGGACGACGGCGACAACCTTTTCGCGCTGACCGCCTCCCTTAATCTGCCGGTGCGTCGACGCAAGCTCGACGCGGCCGTGCGCGAGGCCGAGGAGCTGAAGTGGGCCGCAGAGGAGGAGCGCCGGGGCCTCGACGCCGCGATCGAGAGCACCCTCGGCGACCTCGCCGCCCGCCTCCCCATGCTCGATGAGCACCTGACGCTGCTCGAGAAGGTCCTGATCACCCAGGCTCGCGAGGCCCTTCGCTCGGCGGAGATCGCCTACAGCACCGGCCGACTGAGCGCCGTGGACCTGCTCGACGCGGAGGTGATTCTGCTGCAGGTCGAAATCGCCGCGGCGCGCACCCGCGCCGACCTCGAGATCGCCCTCGCGAGCCTGGAGCGCGCGGTCGCCCGGCCGCTCGCCGGCGCCGAGGAGACGGCCGATGAGTGACCGCGCGGCCCGCGTCCGCTGGACGGCGATCGCGGCGGCCCTCGTCACCGGCGTGGGCCTGGGCTTCGCCCTCAGCGCCGCGCTCCTCGAGCGGCGGATGTCGGCGCCCGCGGCAGTGGAAACCCTGGACAGCGCGGCCCACTCCCACGGCGAGCACTCGCTCTACACCTGCGGCATGCACCCCCACGTGCTCGAGGAAGAGCCGGGATCCTGCCCGATCTGCGCCATGGACCTCACTCCGGTCGACGGCGACACCGCCGCGCCTGAGCCTCACGCGGCTCACGACCACGGGCCCGAGTGGACCTGCCCCGACCACGAGATGATTGTCGAAAACGAGGCCGGCACCTGCCCGATCGACGGGCTCGATCTGGTGCCGCGATCCGCCGCGGAGCCTTCTGCCTCCCCCGCCTCGGGACCGGCGGTCGAGGTCGAGCCGGCGATGGTGCAGCGCATGAACGTGCGCACCGCGCCGGTGACGCGCCGCACGCTCAGCCAGCCAATCCGCACGGTGGGCTATTTGGAGTACGACCAGCAGCGCATGGTCACCGTGACCACCAAATACTCGGGCTGGATCGAAAAGGTCGCCGTCAACTACGTGGGCGAGACGGTCCAGCGGGGCCAAACTCTGTTTGAGATCTACTCCCCCGAGCTGGTGCAAACGGAGCAGGAGCTGCTCTCGGCCCTCGAGTTCGCCCGGGAGATGGCCGGGGCCCCCGAAGACGCCAGCCAGCGCGCCCGCTCCCTGGTGGACGCCGCGCGCACGCGCCTCGGCTATTGGGACGTTTCCCCGGAGCAGATCGAGCGGCTCGAGACCACCGGCGAGGTGTTTCGCACCCTCGCCGTGCAGGCGCCGGCGAGCGGCCTGGTGATGAAGCGACTCCCGGGCCTCGAGGGGATGGCGGTGCGGCCGGGCATGGAGCTCTTCCACATCGCCGACCTGCGCAGCCTGTGGCTCTCGGTGGAGCTTTTCGAGGACGACGTGGCGGCGGTGCGCGAGGGCACAGCCGCCGAGATCACTCTGCCCTACTTCCCCGGCGAGGTCTTCCGCGGCAGGGTGCGCTTTTTAGAGCCCGAGCTGAGCGAGAAGACGCGCACCCTGAGCGCCAAGATCGAAGTGCCCAACCGGGGCGGGCGCCTCAAGAAGGGCATGTACGCCACCGTCGACCTGCGCCCCCGCGGCGTGAGCGACGCGCTCACGGTGCCCCTCGAGGCGGTGCTGCGCACCGGCCAGCGCCAGGTGGTCGTGCTCGCCCTCGGCGACGGGCGCTTCGAGCCGAGAGCGGTCACCCTGGGCGCCGAGGCCGAGGGCCACGCCCAGATCCTGAGCGGACTGGAGGAGGGCCAGGAGGTCGTGACCTCGGCGCAGTTCCTCCTCGACTCCGAGTCGACCCTGCGCGAGGCCATCCGAAAAATGAGGAGCGGGGCCGGTCGCGATCACCACCACCACGCGCACTAGCGCCCTGACCGCGCCCTGACCTTCCCATGCTGACCCGACTTATCGAAGCCTCCCTGCGCAACCGGGTGCTGGTCCTCGGCCTCACCCTGCTGGCGATCGTTTGGGGCCTGTCGTCCATCCGGTCCATCCGGCTCGACGCCATTCCGGATCTCTCGGACGTGCAGGTCA
>JBCCLG010001005.1:0-2240 GCA_039027015.1 Acidobacteriota bacterium
CGCTCGGCGCCGCCGGCCGGCGCACCTCGCCGAGGGGCTCGATGCGAAAGGAGGCGTCGAACGGCACCGGCTCGTGGGTCAGCTCGGAAAGCCCGTCGCCCAGAGACTCGAGGTCCACCGCGCGGCCCCAGCCGTCGTCTCTCTGGCACGACCTGAAGGCGGCGCTGGCGCCTCCTTCGAGGGCCGTCGGCGGGCCGTGGCGGTGGCTCCAGGGCAGGGGCTCCGGGTAGTGGATGGCGAGCAGGCGGGCGCCCGGCCGCAGATGGCTGAGGCCGAGGCCGCGGCACACCGCGTCGGCCCGCTCGGCGGGGCGGTGGGATGCGGTCAGCTCGCGCAGCTCGGCGGACCGGGTCACCCAGGTGAAGCCGCGGGCGGTGGTCATCTCGCCGCGGACCTCGGACTCCTCGAGAGGCCGGCTCGACAGCTCCTGAAAAAGCCAGGGGGGTGGCGAGCCATCGTTCGGCATGCCCAAGACGTCGGCGCGGAAGTTGAACATCAGGCAGGACTGCTCATCGAGCACCCGCGAGCACGGCTCGGGCTCGGCCGGCCGGTCGAGGCCCGTGCACACGCAGCGCGCGCCCCGCTGACTGCGGAAGCGCTCGACCCACGAGACGGCGCGCTCGGCCTCGAGATCCGCCGGGTCGCCACCCGCCGGGTCCCCGAGGCGCCTGGCCAGATCCTGCAGCAGCTCGCCGGCCAGATCGGCCGGCAGGCGCCGGCGGTCGATGTCGTAGAGCAAATTGCGCAGCAGCACGCGGCCTTTGGGCAGCTCGGCAATGGCGCGGCACCAGCGATCGATCGACATAATTGTAAGACTCCCTCTGGCCGAGTCGTCCCGGTTGCGGCGTGGTGACCGGAGCAGTCATGGAATAGAGGACGATATTCGGCGGACCTGCGACTCTACCAGAGGATTCACAGAGAAATCCGGGCACTGCTTCTTAGAGCACCCGGTCGTTGCCGCCGTCGACGGCGATCTGGGCGCCTGTGGTGACCCCGAACTCGGTGCCGGCGAGGCAGCAGACGGCGCGCGCCACGTCCGCCGAGCGGACTTCGACCCCCAAAACGTTTTGCGTGCGGTAGCCCTCGGGGGAGAGGCCGTAGCGGGCGGCGCGCTGGGCGATCAGCTCCTCGCTCCACAGCCCTGTGTCGAAAACGCCGTCGGGGTGCAGCACGTTGACCCTGATGCCGTCTTCACCCAGCTCGAGGGCGGCAACCCGGGCGAGCTGCGTCAGCCCGGCCTTGGCGGCGGAGTAGGCGCCGGCGGCCGGCCCGGGAGCCGGCACGTTCTTGGAGGCGATAAAGATCACGGCCGGGTCGAAGCCGTGGCGCAGCAGGGGAATCGCGAGCTTGAGCAGCCGACGATGGGCCGTGAGGTTAAGCTCGAGGGAGCGCTGCCACACCTCGTCGTCGAGGTTTTCGAGGGTCTCGCCCGAGGGGAAAAAGCCGGCGTTCGACACCACGATATCGACCCCGCCGAAGGCGGCCACGGCGCGGTCTCTCGAGCGCTCGAGGGCCTCGGGATCGGCGACGTCGCACACCAGGCCCAGCCCGGCGCCCGGGCCGCCCGCTTCGCCTCCGCCGCCGAGCCAGGAGATGGCGGGATCGATATCGAGGCCAACCACCGCCGCTCCCGCCGCCATCAGGCGCTCGGCGCTCGCCCGGCCGATGCCGCTGGCCGCGCCGCTCACCCAGGCGACCTTGCCCTCTAGGGGACGCGCCGCGCCCTTCTTGCCCTTTCGCAGCTTGATTTGCTCAAGCTCCCAATACTCGACGTCGAAGATCTCGCGCTCGCCGAGGGCGCGCCAGCCGCCCAGGGACTCGGCCCATTGGGCGGCGCGGCAGGTGTGCCTGGCAAGGTCGCCGATCACCCGCAGCTGCTTCTCCGTGTGGCCGAAGGCGAGGGTGCCGCGGCCGCGCCAGACCGCCCAGCGGGGCGACGGGTCGAGCCGGCCGTGCTCGGGTCCGCTGTGGCGCTCGAAGTAGGCGTTCTGGCCCTCGGCGAAGGCGTCGAGCTGGGCCTCGAGATCGAGCTCCGAGGAGGAGTCGAGCACCGCGGGAACGCGCTTGGTGTAAATCGAGTGGTCGGGGGTCAGGGGGCCACGGGTGGCGAGGTCCGAAACGTCATCGCGCTCGGCGAAGCCGCGGGCGGCGGGGGAGTCCTCAAGGCGCACCCTCACCGCCTCGCCCCGCAGCTCGCCCGCCCGGCGGCGCACGCGCGCCAGCTCCTCGGCGTCGAGCGC
>JBCCLG010001006.1:0-2234 GCA_039027015.1 Acidobacteriota bacterium
CTGAGCGGCGCGAGGAACGAGCCGCCGAACCCCTTTGCCGAGCTGACTGAGCGGGAGCTGGAGATCCTCGAGCTGATCGCCGACGGACGGCCCAACGGCGAGATCGCCGCGGGTTTGGGAATCAGCGAGAAGACGGTGAAGCGTCACGTGAGCAATATTTTCTCCAAGCTTCACCTGCAGGACCGCACCCAGGCGGCGGTCCTGGCCTGGCGCCAGGGGCTGGTGCGCAGGAACCCCTGAAAGCCTGCCGCTCAGCCGGGGCCCCGACCCGTCACTAGGCGAACGCGCGCCGCCATGCGCACGACGCCGTCCACGAGATCCTCCGAGAAGCGCCGGGCGAGGCCGCGGCGAACCGCTCGCCGGGTGGCCTCATCGGCGCGGCCGACCGCCTCGCCGATCGAGAAGGATCCCAGCACAAAGTCCGCCGCCCCCTCCGCGGGGAGCCCGCCGCCCACCGGGATCGTGCCTCGCCAGTCGCGCTGCTCGAGGTCTCTGAAGCCGGCGCGGTCGAGCAGACCGAGAAGCAGGGAATCGTCGGCATACCGGAAGGGCCCTGGCGCCTCGGGATCCGGCGGCGCCAGCTCGAGGTGCTGGGCGGCCGTCTCGCGCAGCGCGCTCGCCCACGGGTTGTCCGCGGGCGGCCCCCACACCGCGAAGGCCAGACGCCCGCCGGGATTGAGCCAGCGCGTCATGCGGCCAAAGGCGCGAGGCGGGTCCTCGTAGAACAGGATGCCGAAGCGTGATACCAGGCGATCGTAGGGCTCCTCGGGGGGCGGATCGCTCTCCACGTTGCTCCGGGAAAAGCGCACGGCCGCCGCGGGCTCGCCTCGCTCCGCCGCCGTGCGCTCCCGGGCCGCGGCGAGAAGATCCGGCGAGATGTCGAACCCGTGAACCAGGCTGCCGGCGTCGGCCCGGCGAGCGATCTCGAGGGTCGTGCCGCCGCCGCCGCATCCGATCTCGGCGATTCTCAAGGCGCCCTCGAGCCGCAGGGCGTCGATCAGCGGCGGATCGACCGGCGCGAAGGTGCCCTCGACGCCCGCGAGGCCGGAGCGCCACCGGGCGCCGCGGTCGCCGGACCAGGTGGGGGGCGCGGGGTTGTGAGCCATTCGCGGAGTCTACCGAACTCGCCTGGTTCAGAGCCCTGCGCCCGCAGCCTTGGCCGCCGGATCCACGGGTTCCGCGTCGCCGAAAGGGAGAGCATGAGAAAGAAAGCCGCTTGCCGCTTCGCCGCCTTTATCCCACAGCCCCGCGCGTCCTGGACCGTGCCCCTCCTGCTAGCCGGCGCGCTGCTCGGCAGCCAGCCGCTCCTCGCCGAGTGGCCGCAGATTTTGGGACCCGAGCGCAACGGCCAGGTCGCGGAGCCGCTGCCCACCTCCTTCCCCGCGGGCGGCCCTCGAGCGCTGTGGCGCTATTCCGTGGGCGAAGGCATGGCCGGGGTGGCGGTAGCCGGCGGCAAGGCGCTGGTTTTTCACCGGCCGGGGGGCGTTGAGAGGCTCGAGGCCCTCGACGCCAAGACCGGGGCGAGCCTGTGGCGGAGCGACGCGCCGGCGTCTTATCGCGGCGGCATCCTTCCGGACTCAGGACCGCGCGCCGTGCCGACCGTCCACGGCGATGCGGCCCTGGTCCTGGGCGCCGGCGGCCTGCTGCGGGCCCACTCCCTGAGCGACGGCGCCGAGCGGTGGAGGGTCGACCTGGCCGATACCTTCGCGGCTCCCGAGGGCTATTTCGGCTTTGGCAGCTCGCCGCTGGTGCTCGAGGCGGGCGAGCGCGCGCTGGTCATCGTGCCGGCGGGCGGCGACCGCTCGGCGGTGGTCGCCTACGACCTGGCGAGCGGCCGTCTGGCCTGGCGAGCCGGCGAGGATCGAGCGAGCTATTCATCGCCCATCGTGGCCACCCTCGGCGGCAGGCGTCAGGTGGTGGCCTCCACCCGCATGCATACCGTGGGCCTCGAGCCCGGCTCCGGCCGCGAGCTGTGGCGGGTGCCCTTCGGGCGTCGCGGGCCGAGCGTGGTGGCGGCGGTGCCGGTGGTGGCCGGCGGCAGGCTGCTGCTGACCGCGGCCTACGGCGTCGGCGGCCTGCTTCTCGACTTCTCCGCCGCCCGGGAACCCCAAAGCGTGTGGAAGGGCGATCAGCTTTCAAGCCACTATCCGACCCCGGTGGTGCTCGGCGGCCATATCTACGGCGCGACGGGACGGGAGGACCACGGCAACGGGCAGCTGCGGGCCCTGGAGCTC
>JBCCLG010001007.1:0-2229 GCA_039027015.1 Acidobacteriota bacterium
CCGCCAGGGCGTCCTCGAGGCTCGGCTCGCCCTCGCGGTCGTAGGCGCCCTGCCACAGGGGAGAAGCCGGCGCCCGGGCGCCGATCGCCCGGCCGAGGTCGTGGGTCGCCACCTCGCGGCTGGCGCGCAGCCGGATCTGGTCCAGCTCGGCCGACTCGAGATCGAGGCGCACCTTGAGGGACTCCGATTCGAGCACCCGGCCGGCCTCGACCCGCGCCTCCATCTCGCGCAGACGGGCGCCCAGGCTGGTGGTAAAGGCTTCGGTGGCGCGCGCCTGCGCCTCGACTCCGAGAACGGCCAGCCAGGCTTCCGCGGCGCCCACCGCCAGCTGCTGCTGAGCGCGGCGCGAGCCCCACAGGGCAGCGTCCGCCCGCTCCTGAGCCGCCGGCGAGGCGTAGAGCTGCGCGCTCGGCACGAAGAGGGGCTGGGTCACCTGGAACACCAGAGAAGAGCTGGTGCGCTCGCCCAGGCTGAAGGAGCCTAAAGGCGTCTCGAATTCGAAGTCGCGATCCCGGCGCACCACGTCGCCCGAGGCGCCGAGGGACGGCCACCAGGCGGCCCGCTTTGCGGCCATCGACGCCGACCGGGCGGCCTCGGCCTGCTCGGCCTCGGCCTGACCCGCCGGCCGAGACATGGCGCGGGCCATGGCGGCCTCGAGGCTCACCTCCTCAGCGACTTGAGGGGCGCTCTCGAGCGCAACGGAGACCGCAGGCTGGGCCGAGAGCGCGGGGCCCGAAGGCAGCAGGAGCGCCGCGAGGGCGAAGAGGACCGCGCCGGCGGTGCTCGCCGCCGCGGCGCGCCGCCCGCCGAATCTTCCCAGGACCCTCCAATTGGGACGGGTGAAGAGCAAGCGGTAGAGCGCGGGGATCACCAGCAGGGTCAGGACCGTCGAGGCCATCAGGCCCGAGATCATCGCCCACGCCAGGGGCGGCCACAGGGTGGCCTGTGAGAAGGCGAGGGGCGAGAGGCCGGCGATGGTGGTGGCCATGGTGAGCAGAATCGGCCGGGTGCGCCGCTCGACGGCCTCCTCGAGAGCTCTCTCCAGGCTCGAGCCGGCCCGCCTGCGCGACTCGATCACGTCGATCAGCACGATGGCGTTGTTGACCACGATGCCGATCAGGGAGATCACTCCGAGCATGGACATGAAGCCGAACGGGTTGCCGGTCAGGATCAGGCCGGGCACCACGCCCACCGCCGCCAGAGGCACGGTCATCAGGATGATGCCGACCCGGCGGAAGGAGTTGAACTCGAGCAGCAGGAAGAAGAGGAGCAGCAGCAGACCCAGGGGCAGCTTGCTGGCGATCGCCGCGTTGGCCTTGCCGGACTCCTCGAGCTCGCCGCCCATCTCGAGGCGCACTCCCGCGGGCATCTCCGCCTCCAGGGCGTCGAGGGCGGGCTGAAGATCGGCCAGCGCGGCGTAGACCGTGCGGCCCTCGGCGAGCTGAGCCTGCACGTGCACGACCCGGCTGCGCTCTTTGCGGTAGATCGCCGCGGGCAGCCACTCGACCTCCACCGAGGCCAGCTCGGCGAGGGGAATCGGCTCGCCGCCGGCGGCGGTGATGTCGAGGGTCGAGAGGTCCGCCGCGGGCAGGTCCTGGCCGGCGCTCGAGCGCACCAGGATGGGCACCGGATCCTCGCCGACGCGATATTGCCCGATCTCGAGACCGAGGGTGCGGCCGGAGAGGGCGCCGGCCACTTCGGCCCGGCTGACGCCGTAGCGCGAGGCGGCGGCGTCATCGATCTCGAAGCGCACGGTCGGCACGCCGAGACCCAGATCGTGACGCACGTCGCGGGTGCCCTCGATCTTCTGCAGCTCGCCGAGCAGGCGATCGGCCACCAGCTCCATGTCGCCGAGATCGTGTCCCACCACGCGGATGTCGATCGGCGCGTCGAGGGGCGGACCCTGGGCCAGGCGCTGGGCCACCAGGGAGACTTCCGGCAGCTCGCGCTGCACGTAATCGCGAACCCAGTCGAGGGTTTCTTCGATGACGTCGATGCTGCGCGCCTCGGCGAGCAGCATCGCCCGATGAGGGCTGTTGGGCTGGCTCAGCAGGTTGTAATAAAAGCGAGGGGCGTTGCGGCCGATATAGGTGCCGACCGTCGCCACGTCGGGGTGCGCGAGCCGCGCGCGCGCGAGCTGCAGGGCCACCGCGTCGGTGGTCTCGTGGTTGGTTCCCTAGGGCATCTCCAGGGCCATAACCAGGGTCTTCCGGTCGGCCGGGGGGAAGA
>JBCCLG010001008.1:0-2226 GCA_039027015.1 Acidobacteriota bacterium
GCGCGCGCGGCTTGACCCGCGAGCAGTCGGCGTCGAGGCGCTCGAGCTTCCAGCTCCGTGAGGTCCACTCCGTGAGGCGGAAAGGCCCCGTGCCGTAGACCTGACCGCCGTGGCGACGAGCGATCGAGAGGCCCAGGGTCGAGAGCATGGCGGGCAGAAGGGGCGCCGGATCGACCAGCCGGAGGCTCAGCTCGAGCGGCGCCTCGACCCGAATACCGGCGATCTCGCGGCTCTCGCCCTCGACAAAGCTCGATCCGCCCTCGAAGTGGTCCAGAAACGAGCGAAGCCGATGGGCGCCCAGCCGGCCCGCCTGCTCGAGGGAGGTCTTGACGGCCCGCGCGTCGAGGGGGGCCCCGTCCGAGAAGGTGAGCCCCTCTCGCAGCTGAACGCGCAGCTCCCGGAGATCCTCCGACGCCGCGGACAGGCTGCGGGCCAGGCGGGGCACGATTCTTCCTTCGGGGCCCACCTCGACCAGCGGCTCGAAGACGCTGCCCAGAAGCTCGGCCTCCTGCACCGTGGAGGCGACGGCCGGGTCGAGGGTCGATACCTCCCCCCGCATGCCGATGCGCAGCTCGCGATCGCCCAGGATTTCGGCTCCGGAGGCGTCGCCGCCCTCGGGGTTCTCCGAAGCCTCGATTTCGGCGAGAAAATGCTTGGCTCTGGCGTGCTCGCCGCGCAGGTTGGCCGCCGTTGCGGCGAGGCGCAGGAGCTCGGCCAAAGTCTCCGGAAGCGCGGCCGCGCGCGCCAGGGCGATGCCGGTCTCGAGCCAGCGGCCGACCTCCTCCATGCGCCGCTCCTTCCAGGCGATGGCCACCAGGCTGGCGACCGCCTGGGCCGCCAGGCCGGACTCCCCGCGCTGCTGGAAGGAATCCACCGCCCGCGCCGCTTCGCGCAGCGCCCGGTCCGACCGCCCTCGTCCGGTGAGCGCCTTGGCGAGCAGCAGGCGGAGCCGACCCTCGTAGAGGCCCATTTGGCCGGGCATGTCAGGGGTCGCCAAAAAGCCGATGGCGGTGGTGCACGCCGCGATCACGTCTTCAAAGCCGTTTCTCTCGAGGGCCTGCTCGGCCTGCAGGGTGCCGTAGTGCACGGCCTTCTCGGGAACGTCGCCCTCGGCGAAGTGCAGCAGAAGAGCCGCCAGGGCCGGCCCTCGCGGCTGGTGCAGCCTCGGCTCGAGGATCCGCGCGTCGCTGCGGTGGAGGCGACGTCGCCGCCGCCCGGGTAGAGCGCCGTAAACGACATCGCGAACCAGGCCGCTGGTGAGAAAGAGCTGCTCGCCGCGGGTGCGCGGCACCTCCTCGAGCAGGCCTCGATTGATCAGGACGTCCACGTGGTCGTCCAGCTCGTCGCCCGCGTCCGAGAGGCGCTCGAGGTCGCCGTAGCGAAACCGCCGACCGAGCACCGAAGCGATGCCGAGCGCCTCGAGCGGTCCGCTCTCCAGCCGCTCGACGCGCAGGCTGACGGCCTGCTGAATCGAGGCCGGCAGACGCTGGCGGAGCGCCTTGGGATCGCTCAGCCGCCAGCCGCCGACCTCGCCGAGGCTCAGATCCCCCGAATCCCACAGCGCGCGCACCGTTTCCTCGGCGAAGAGGGGATTGCCCTCGGTGATCTCGAAGAGAGCCTTTGAGGTCGAGGCCTCGACCCCGCCGCCGAGCAGATGCTCGAGCAATTCGGCATGGCAGCTCTCCTCGAGAGGCTCGAGCACCACGTGGAGGCAGCGCGGATCTCCCTCAAGGCCGCGCACCATGCGGCGCAGGGGATGGTCCGGGGCGGTGGCGCTGGGCCGATAGGTAGCGAGCATGAAGGTGCGGGTGGGTCCCAGTCGCCGGAGGAGGTAGAGAATCAGCTCCACCGAGGTTTCCGCGGCCTCCAGGCGGTCCAGAATGAGGCCCAGGGGCCTCTTACCGGCCAGCAAACTCAGGGCGCGGGCCAGCAGCTCAAACATCGAGCGCTGGTCGCCGCGGTTCTCCTCGCCAGCGGGCAGAACGGAGTTCGCCGCGGACAAGACGGCGGGTCGAGCACCCCTCGCAGACGGGGCCCCACCCGCGGCGTTTGCCAGCTCGGGGATTTCGCCGAGGGTCGGAAAGGCTCTCAGCAGCTCGGGCGCCAGCTCGGCGAGATCCGGCAGCCGCGGGTTTTCCACCGAGGTCGAGGAGCGGCGCTGGGTGTAGAAGTCGAAGATCAGCTCGCCGAAGGCTTCGTAGCTCGGCCTCCCGGGCTGAGGCGCAA
>JBCCLG010001009.1:0-2223 GCA_039027015.1 Acidobacteriota bacterium
CCTATGCTGCTCACCGCGGCGTCGAACCATCGGCGTGGGGAGGAGCCCTCATACCTGGGCCGGCGCTGGCTGCGCAATCTCGAGGACCTGATCCCGCTGCACCAGGGCTACGTGGAGATCGTTCGCCGGGTCGCCGCCGACACCGAGGCCCCGCTCTGTGATCTGGCGGCGCGCTTCGAAGCCCTGGGGAAGGAAGAAAGGGACCGCTCCTTCAGCGCCGACGGCATCCACCTGACCCCGCACGGCGACCGCCTGCTGGCGGACGCCCTCGACGCCTGCCTGGAGCGGGAAGGGCTGTGGCCGGCTTTACTGCAAGGCAGCGGACCAGACGGCGGCGACGGATCCGAGGCGCGCGGTGCCGGTTGACGAGCGGCCGGCCGGCGGCTGGCTCGCTCGCCTGAGGCCGCGCAACGCGCGCAGCGCGGCGGCGCGGCGCACCGTGCTTTGGCTCTTCGCCCTCGGCTTCGTGGTGCGCTTTCTCTACTTCGTCGAGCACAGCGGCTCGGCCTTTTACCGGGTGCCGATTCTCGACGAGGCGTTCTACGACACGGTGGCCCGGGCGCTGGTTTCCGGCGACGAGATCGCGTCGATCAATCCTGCTTTCAGGCCCCTCTTCTACCCGTCGCTGCTGGCCGCCGCCTACGGCTTCGGTGGCGAATGGGGGTGGTCGTGGGCCCTGGGCGCCCAGCACGCCCTCGGCATCGTAACCGCGCTGCTCATCGCCCTCACGGCGACGAGGCTCTTCGACCGGCCGCTGGCTGGAGCCCTCGGCGGCGGTCTCTATCTGCTCGCCGGACCTCCCCTCTTCTTCGAGGGCGAGCTTCTGATCACCAGCCTCTTCACCGCCCTGGGCGCCGCCCTCCTCGCCTGGCTCTCGATGACCCGGGTCGACGGGCCGGCGTGGCGCTGGCTGGTCGCCGGCCTGCTCGTCGGGCTGATGGCCCAGGCGCGCGCCAACGCCCTGGTGCTGGCCGCCGCCTTTCCGATCGTCGCGCTGTGGACGCCCCGCGCCTCGAGCGGCGTGGCCAGGCGCCTGGCGCTGGCGGCCCTCGCGGGGGCTGGCATCCTCACCTCGCTCTCGGCCTTCGCCCTCTGGCAGAAAGATTACGTCGGCCGCTTTCAGCTGGTGCCCGGCGCCGGCGGCGTCAACCTCTACCTGGGCAATAAGCGGGGCGCCGACGGCATGGTGCCGCGCCAGGACGCCGCCGCCAGCTACGGCGATCGTTACCAGGACTCCGTGCAGCTTTTCTCAGTGGCCGAATATCGGGCGCGCACCGGCAGCGCCGACCCCGACCCCGAGCCGAGCGCGGTGTCGCGCTTTTGGCTGCGCCAAACCCTCGAGGAGATCCGCGCCGATCCGGTGGACTGGATCCTCCTGATGGCGCGCAAATCGCTGCTTCTGGTATGGAATCGCGAGATCCCCAACAACAAGAGCTACAGCTTCATAGCCTCCGAGGAGTCGCGTCTGCTCGGCCTGATGCCGGTGAGATTTTGGCTGCTGCTCGCCCTGGCCGGGGTCGGCGTCCTGGCGGTGGGGAGACGTCGGCAGGCTCGGGAAGAGCCTTTTCTGTGGCTCGCTCTCTACCTGGCGCTTCTCGGCGGCGCGGTGATTCTCTTCTTCATCACCGCCCGCTACCGCCTGCCGCTGTGGCCGGCGCTGGCGGTGCTCGGCGGCGGCGGCGCGGCGACCCTCGCCACGGCCCTGCGCGGCGACGCGTCCATGCTGCCCGCCCGCCGGCGCCTGCCGGCCCTCGCCCTCGCCCTCGCCCTCGCCGGCCTGTCGCTGATCAACTGGCTCGGCATTCCGCCGATCGAGCCCCACCGCGACTACTTCTTCCGCTCGATCGCCCTTTTCGAGAAAGGACGCTTCGAGGAGGCCCTGCGCGACGCGCGCGCCAGCATGGAGCTCCAGCCGGGCGACGCCGGCGCTCATTTCCAGCTGGCGGCCGTCGCCCTCGAGCTCGAGCGCCTCGACCTGGCGGAGAGGCACAATCAGCGCGCGCTCAGGCTCGCCCGCGAGGAGCCCAGGGTGTTCAATCAGCTGGGGGTGATCCTCGAGCGCCGAGGCCGCGTCACCGAGGCCTATCAATCCTCCGTGCGGGCCACCGAGCTGGGGCCCGCCTTCTCCCCGGCCTGGACCAACGCTTCTCGGCGCGCTCGATGCTGCGGGCGGCGCGCCCGAGAGCGCCGGCACGCAGCTCGAGCAGAGAAGCGTTGGTCCAG
>JBCCLG010001010.1:0-2222 GCA_039027015.1 Acidobacteriota bacterium
ACCTACGACTATCGCGGCATCGGAGAGTCGGCTCCTCCCTCCCTACGAGGGTTCGAAGCGCGCTGCCGGGATTGGGGGCAGCGGGACGTGCCTGGAGCCATCCGCTGGCTGCGGCAACGCGACCCCTCCCTACCTTTGAGAGTCATCGGCCACTCCACCGGAGGGCAGCAGCTGGGCCTGGCGCCCAACCTCGACGAGGTCACAAGGGCGGTCTTCGTCGGCGTTTCTACAGGCTATTGGCGCGCTATGCAGTCGCCTTTCAAATGGTTCACCCTCGGCCTGTGGAGGGTCTATTTGCCCATAGCGACCCGGCTCTACGGCTACGCGCCGTCGAAGAAAATTCGTCAGGGAGAGAATCTGCCGGCGGGGGTCGCCCGGGAGTGGGGGACGTGGTGTCTGGAGCCGGAGTATCTTGCCGCCTATTTTGACGAAGGCGGACGCCTGGCTCCCTCGGACGGTGAGCCCTTCGGACCGGTTCACTTCGAAGAAGCTCGCTTCCCCATTCGGGCCTACTGCTTCCCGGACGATCCCATCGCCACAGCGGCCAGCGTTCCTGCCATGCTGAATCTCTACGAGAACTCTCCCTTGGAGACCCGTTGGGTGGCCCCGGAGGACCTCGGCGTCCAGGAGATCGGTCACTTTGGCTTCTTCCGCTCCCACATCGGCGGTCCTCTTTGGGAGGAAGCCCTCGACTGGCTGGAGGATCGAGGCCACGGAGACTTGGGGGGCCCGCCGACAGGTGACGCCCGTTCTCTGGCGCCAGAGGCCCAACGCCTCAACTGAAAGAAGGCGGCGCGCTCTTGGCGGTTCCGGCAGCTCTATCCTCCGACAGAGTTCCGTTCGGCCTTCCTGCCGCTCCATGACGTGGCGGCAGGAGCTGAGTCCTCAACGGGGCGCCGGTAGCGCAGCACGACGAGGCCGTTGGCGCAGGAGAAGGGCGATCCGTAGCTCCGGGCGAGCGTCTCTTCAGGCGTGCACTCTCGCCAGCGGTTTAGCCGATCGACGCGCTGCAGGCAGCGGACGTCGAACTCCGCCTCGAGGCGCCCTTCCTCGAGGGCCCGGTCGAGCCCGGGGTGATAGCCGGCGGGAAAAGTGACGAGAAGAAGACCGCCGGGCGCCACGAGCCTCTTGAGGTGCCAGAGGGCGCGGAGGGCTTTTTCGGGCTCTCTCGGTCGCTCGTCGTGTCCGATGTGCTCGACGGTCGAGATCGAGAGCGCCAGATCGAAGCCCTCGGCCTCGGCGTCCCGGGAGCCGCCCGGATCGCGGGTCTCCCCCAGATGAAAGTCCAGCAGGTCGAGGTTGATCACCCCCGGCTCCACCTCGTAGCGGTCGACTACGGTCTGACCGAGGTCGCAGTAGGCGCGCAGCACGTTCCCGACCTCGAGCACCCTCGGCTCCGCCAGGCGGCGCTCGGACTCGCGGTAGGCAGCCAGGGCGAGCGGGATCTCCACGGCCCGTTCGTTGTCGAGAATGAAGGGGTGCACCAGGTAGCGGAACGCCTCACCGCCCAGGGTGAAGCGCCGCGGACCGGCCGCCCGCCGCCACAGGAACCAGGCGGCGCGGTGCGCGGCGAGGAAGGGAAGCCGCCAAAGACGCGCGGCGGCGGCCCGGCGGAGGGCGCTGAGCGTTCCTGGACCCCAGGACGTCACGCGTTGCCGAAGCCCGGGCTCGGCAGCATCCGGCAGACTCGCAGCAGCTCCGCGATACCGTCGTCCAGGGAGTAGCGGGGACGCCAGCCGAGGGCCTCGAGCCGCGCGTTGCTGACCACGTAGTCGCGCTTGTCCGGATCCTGGCCGATTTCGGACTCCAGGATCGTCAGCCGCGGCACCTGGAGGGCGATGCGCTCGGCGAGCTGGCGCTTGGTGAGGTTTGCGTCCGAGAGGCCGACGTTGAAGATTTGATCCCGCATGCGCTCGAAATTCTCGAGGCCGTAGAGGAAGGCGCCGGCGATATCCCGAACGTGGATGAAATTTCGCCGGAAGCCGCTTTCGAAAAGCACCAGAACGCGGTCGGTGGCGGCCCGGTGGACAAAGTCGTTGACCAGCAGATCGAGCCGCAGCCGGGGGCTGGCGCCAAAGGCGGTGGCCAGACGAAAGCTGATCCCGCCGCCGGCGTCTATGACCGCGCGCTCCGCCGCCACCTTGGTGCGCCCGTAGTGGGAGATCGGCGCGAAGGGCGTGTCCTCGCTGCACTCTTCGCCGGGCTGCGAGCCGTAGCCGCTG
>JBCCLG010001011.1:0-2219 GCA_039027015.1 Acidobacteriota bacterium
GCCGTGGCGGCGAGGGCCAGCGCGACCTCGAAGACGTGGCCGTCAATCCAGCCCGGGGGCGGCCCCAGGAGAGCGCTCACCGCGCCCGTGCGCCAAAGTTCCTGGAGAAAGATCTCGAAAAAAGTCGCGAAACCCAGGGCGTAGAGCACCGCCGCCACGATCGACGCGAACCACACCACCCAGCCGACCATGAAGGCGACCTCCACGGTCATCACCTTCTTGGCGAAGCTGTAGGTGCCGCCCGACTCCGGGAACGACGACGCCAGCTCGGCGAAGGCGAGGGCAGTCAGAAGGGCGATCACGCCGTTGAGCGCGAAGGCCACCACGGCGCTCGGCCCGGTGGTGGCGAAGGCGGTGCCGGCGAGCGCCAGGATGCCGCCGCCGACGATGGCGCCCACCCCGAGACCGGTGGCGCCGAGCAGGCCGAGGGTGCGTTCCTCGCGGATGGAGTTGGCGGAATCAGGGGGCGTCACGAGCTCACCGGGTCGGGCGGGGGCGGCAGCCTCTCACTCCTTCGAGCGAAAGGGAACCGCAGGTCCGCCGCGCGCCAGACTCAGGTTGCGGGGTCGGCGGGCAGCTCCGAAACCCCCCGCGGACTCCAGGCGAGCAGCTCGGCGTCGAGGGCCTCCAGCTCGACGTCCCGCTGGCCGGCGTCCCACGACAGCTCCTCGGCGACCACCTCGCACACCGCGCCAGCTACCTCGGCGGCCTGCTCCGGTCGCCACATGCCGAGCCGGGCGCGGCGCAGCAGCAGATCGTTCAAGTGGCGCACCGCCCCGAAGCGCACCCACGCCCGCACCTCGGCGGCGGAGAGGTCGACGTCCTCGCGCAGCGGCCTGCGCTCGGCCGCGCTCGACATTTCGCAGGCGGTAAAGGCCAGCCCGGCGAGCCGCCGGGCCATGGCGCTCGCCACCTTGGGATGAACCTCGAACGCCTGCTCGAGGCGCCCTGGAAGATCGGCCGGCGCCAGGCCGGCGAGGGGCGTGCCGTCGGTGGCGCAGTCGGCGAGGGCTCGGCCGCGCTCGGGCGGCAGGTGCTCGATCGCCTCGTCGACCACGTCCTCCGCGGTCTGGCGCCAGGTGGTCAGCTTGCCGCCGGCCACCGAGAGCAGCCCTTCCTCGTGCCAGATGCGCTCCTCGCGGCTCGCCTCCGAAGGGTGGGTGGCGTCGCTGGCCAGGGTCGGCCGCACGCCGGCGAACGCCCCGACGATGTCGTCCTCGGTCGGCGGATCCTCAGGAAAGGCGGCGGCGGTGGTTCGCAGCAGATACTCCAGCTCCTCGCGGGTCGCCCGCGGGTCCTCGAGCTCGCGGCCGTCGTGAAAGTGGTCCGTCGTGCCGACCAGGGTGCCCTCGGGGTGGGGAATGAAGAAGACCGGCCGGCCGTCGTCGGGCGAGGGGATGGTGAGCGCCGCCTCGGCGGGCAGCTTGGCGCGGTCGAAAATCAAGTGCGCGCCCCTCGAGGGGCGCACGGTCTTATCGTCCAGGCCGACCAGGGAGCGCAGGCCGTCGACCCAGGCGCCGGTGGCGTTGATCACCAGGGAGGCGCGCACTTCGTGGATCCGGCCCGAGTCGAGGTCCCGCACCTTGAGGCCGCGTAGCGCCCCCGACGCATCGCGAATCGGCGCCTCGGCCGCGGCACTGGTGAGCATCAGGCCGCCGTAGGCGAATCCCGTGGCCGCCACGGCCACCACCAGCCGGGCGTCGTCGGCCATGGCGTCGTAATAAAACAGCGCGCGGTCGAGATCCTCCTTGGGCAGCTCGGGCGCCATGCGCTCCAGCTCGGCATCCTCCAGGCGCCTGTGGCGATGGGCCGGCACCGTCATGCGGTCATACATATAGAGCCCGACCTCCACCATCCACCCGGGCGTCTTATCGCCTTCATAGGTCGGGAAGATGAACGGCAGCGGCTCGATCAAATGCGGCGAGAGCGCCGCCTGGCGGTCGCGCTCGCGGCACGAGTGGAGCGTCACGCCGAACTGCATATTCTTCAGATAGCGCAGCCCGCCATGAATCAGCTTCGAGCTGCGCGACGAGGTGCCTGAAGCCAGATCGGCCTTCTCGATCAGCAGCACCTTGAGCCCGCGCTGCGCCGCGTCGAAAAACGCCCCGCAGCCGGTGATGCCGCCGCCGACGATGATCAGATCGAACCTCTGATCGAGGGAGTGGAGAGCCTGCTCTCGCCATTGACGGTGAAACATGCCCCTAAGACTATCGAAGAGC
>JBCCLG010001012.1:0-2217 GCA_039027015.1 Acidobacteriota bacterium
CCTCCGCATCGAGGACACGGACCGCTCGCGCTACGTCCCCGAGGCCGAGGAGGACATCGTCGAGTCGATGCGCTGGGTGGGGCTGGACGTTGACGAAGGGCCTGGTAAAGACGGCGACTTTGGACCGTACCACCAGAGCCAGCGGACGGACCGCTACCGCGAGCATGTAGACCAGCTCCTCGCGAGCCTCCACGATCCGCTCCTCGTTCGGGCTTTTAAGAATCTCCTCGATGCGCTCACCCAGGCTGCCGATCTCCTCGGGCGGCAGCGGCACGATGAACTCTCGGCAGCGCTCCTTGAGCGCGCTCCGGCCGCCGATCAGCTGCCCCTCGAGCCCGCCCATGCCGATCTCGTGATCGATGATCACCACGGGCTTTTGATAGATAAAAGCAAACTCGTGCATGATGCCCGAGATGTCGCTGACCAAGAGATCTGCCTGCGCCATGGCCCCGGCCGGGGTGGTCGCGGTGTCGAAGCTCACGCCTTCGAGGGAGCGCACCTCCTCGAAGAGCTCCGGCTGGGAGATCTTCATCTGCGGATGGGGCCTCACGACGACGCGATGCCGTTCGGCAAGGGCCACCACAAAATCGGTTCCAAAGGCGGTGAAGAGGCTGCGCGGCCCCCAGCTCGGAGCCACCAGGACCACCGCCTCGGAGGGCTGTCGATCGCTCTCTCCCGGCGCCCTCGGGCTCGGGCTTTCGGGCGGCGGCGAGTCGCTCGAGCCAACCTCGCTCAGCAGGCTGTCGTAGTGCGGGACGCCGGTCGGAAGAAGTTCCTTTTCGGGCAGCTTACGGACCGCCTCCATCTTGCGAATATTCGCCTGCAGGGTCTTACCGCAGCACAGCACCGAGTCAAAAAAGTCGTAGGCGTAGGGCCTCACGTAGAGAGACTCGCCGAGGGCGTGGGGCAGATGGCAATAGTGCTTGACCCGCTTCGACCGCTTGAAAGTCATGACGTCGAGCTGCGGAGTGGTGGTCACCAGCACGTTGGCTTCGAGGTGGTTGAGATGGGAATATCCCACCATTCCGGGCGCGATCTCGTGGTGCGTAATTCCTTTCGGAAGGGGCTCAAAACCCTCGCCTCGAGGGTACATCGTGAAATACGCAACTTCGCGATCGGCGCTGAGAGCTCGCAGCACCGGCAAAAAAGTGATCTCGTAGCGCGGATGCTCGGAGTGCACGGCGATATCGCAGGACTGCTGCCGATAGCGTCGGCGGAAGATCAGCTCGGAGATTCGGTAATAGAGGCCGCGGGCGGCGAAGTAGAGCGTGACCACGAGCGCCGTGGCAACGTAGACCAGCGCGCTTCCCGTGCCGGGGTCGATATAGGCGAACGGAAGAAGCGAAAACGTCATGAGGGAGGAAGGCTCGCGAGGGGGACGGGTGCCCGCGGCTTCGACACGATACTCGAGGCCCCCAGCCTTTTCAAGCGAGGCCGATCAGCGCTAGGACCCTGGTCATTCGCGCCGGATCGCCGGGCTTTCGGGGCCCAGAAAAAGCAGAGCTGGGGCGAAGAAAAGCCCCGGCGCTTGCCCACCGGACGGGCGAACAGCGGAGAGAGCTCTACCGCACGGTCCGGCAGAAGCCAGACACATGGCATAGTCACTCCTGCCTCGTCGGTTTGGCTACCTCTCATCGGTGGGTCACAGGGCCCGCCTCCTCGCCGAAGGAGCACTCACATGTCTTGGGAACGCCTGCGTACGCTCATGCTCACGATGCTGCTGCTCGCAGCCTGCAGTACCGTGATCGCAGAAAACACCTCGTCCTTTGATGAGGCCACCTACACCCTTTCCTCACGGCCGGAAAAGCTGGTGCTCTATCTCGCCTTTGGACCCGACTACGACGGCGGCTCAAAAACCGTGAAGATCTACAGCTCAGGAAAAGTTAGCCTGGGATATCGGGGTTCTTGGGGCGTCCAGTCCAAAGGGGAGCAACAGCTCTCGACGAACCGGCTGCAGCAAATCATGGAGCAGGTGGTCACGCACGGGTTGGCGGAATGGGATGCTACTGAAATCGAAGTCGGAATCGCCGAACGGATGCCTGAAGGTACCTTCTACGCACGCAACTCAGGGACGCCCGCTCTCGAGGTACTGGAGCTGCCCCGGTTCGGTGGACGGGGTATCGTTTGGCTGTTCAGATTGGTTCAAGAGATCCCGTAGGCGTCTCTGGTTCCGGGAAAGCGCTAGACTTCCGCAGGTTATCCGCAGAATTTCCGCAA
>JBCCLG010001013.1:0-2216 GCA_039027015.1 Acidobacteriota bacterium
CCTCGAAATCGACCTGATCCACGAGAACGTCTCGTGGTTTAAAGATCGCCACGCGGAGAGTCAGCCGCTGTGCACCCTCGAGATAGAGGTCGTCGCCGCGGCCGGCGACGGCTGAGCCCGCCGGAGCCCGAGGCCCGGGCTCCAGCACCCATCCCGCCGCGGCTCACATCGAAATCGAGCCCTTGCGGAAATCCGTAGCGCCGATCAGGGCATTGATCAACACGGGCTTGCCGGATCGCGCGATCGCCTTGGCTTCGCTC
The DNA here is from genome assembly GCA_039027015.1 of Acidobacteriota bacterium. Classification (GTDB taxonomy): domain Bacteria; phylum Acidobacteriota; class Thermoanaerobaculia; order Multivoradales; family J023; genus JAUIJL01. The sequence continues at coordinate 261 of JBCCLG010001013.1, forward strand.
AAGACGTCCGCGATGTCCTCCGGCCGCTCGAGCTTGAGGCCCTCGCCGCCATAGCCCTTGGCCACCTCGTGATAGTCGGTTCGGGCGAGGGCGGTGGCGCAGTCGTCTCCCAGAATCTCTACCTGCTCGCGGGCGATCTGAGTCCACCCGGCATCGTTGCCCACCAGGGCGATCACCGGCAGGCCGTGACGGGCGTAGGTGTCGAATTCCGCCAGGCTGTAGGCCGCCGAGCCGTCGCCATAGAAAATCCAAACCTCGGAGCTCGGCCGCACGGCCTTGGCGCCTACGGCGAAGCCGCCGCCGACGCCGAGGGTGCCGAAAACCCCGGGATCGAGCCAGCTCAGGGGGCCGCGGGGCCGCACGATGTAGGACGCGCTGGCCACGAAGTCGCCGCCGTCGGCCACCAGCACGCTGTCTTCGTCGATCACCTTCTCCACTTCCTGAAGCAGATGCAGGGGGTTGACGAACTCTGTTTCCTGCTGCGCCCGCTGGGCGATGTCCTGATCGCGCGCGTCGTCGCGGGAGCGCAGCTGCTGCTTCCAGCCCGCGAGGTCGCGCTTGAGGGTGACCTCGGCCGCGAGATCGAGCAGAAAGAGGCCCGGATCCGCCAGCACCGGGGTCGTAGGCCGCCGGTTTTTCATCAAATCGAGGTCGCTCAGGTTCACCGAAATCAGCCGGGTGCCTTTGGGGATGTGGCGGCCGTAGTCGAGCCTGAAGTCAGCGGCGACTCCAAAAAGGAGAACCAGATCGGCGTCCTTCAGCGCCTCGCGACGCTTATGCCGCATGTGCTGCTCGGCTCCAGCGCCGAGCAGACCGCGGGCCATGCCCGAGAGATAGACCGGCAGCTGCAGGTTGCGAACCGCCTCGGCGATGCCGTCGATACGCCGGACCCGCAGCGTCGCCTGACTGCCGATCAAAGCCACCGGCCGCTTGGCCTTGCGCAGAGCTTTGGCGACGGCCTTGACCTCCCTTCTCGAGGCCCGCGGAATCGGCAGCTCCTGGGGCGACTCGGCCTTGGCTTTATCGGCGCCGGCAAAGAGCTTACGCAGGTGAGAGCGCAGGTACACCTGAAGCGCTCGGCCGGAAAGCCCCTTGGGGCCCGCGCTGCCGGAGCCGACGCCGTACATCTCCCGCACTAGCTCCTCTTCATAAAGCAGGTCGACCGGGCACTCCACCATCACCGGCCCGGGAACGCCGAGACTCGCCTCCTCGAAGGCGCGCTCCACCGTCGGCACCAGGTCGCGCACCTTATCCACCGTCGACTGCCAGGAAACGCAGGTTTCAAAAAGGCCCAGCTGATCGATGTCCTGCAGCGAACCTCGTCCCTTGAGAATCGTGCCGGTGGCGCCGCCCAAAAGCACCAGGGGGGACTGGGCCAGCTGGGCGTTCTTGACCGCCGTGAGAGTGTTGGTCAACCCGGGACCGGCGGTCACCGCCGCCACGCCCGGGGTGCCCGTCAATCGCGACACCGCGTCGGCAGCGAACGCCGCTGTGGCCTCGTCGCGCACGTCGACGATGCGCAGGCCACGCTGCTTGGAGCTGACGAGAATCGGCGAGATATGGCCGCCGCATAGGGTGAAGATATGCCCAACGCCCTGGGCTTTGAGTACGTCCGCTACGAGATCACCGCCGGTCATTTCTGCCTCCCGCTCTGCTGCAAAACGTGGCGAGGCGGCGTAAAGCACACCAGCTCCGCCGTCATCACCGTCGTCTCGCCGCGGCGCACGGTGGCCTCGACGAAGATCTTCTTGCCGTCGACCCGCGCGACCGCGGCCTCGGCCACCAGGCGGTCGCCCACCACCACCGGCGCCAGAAAGCGGCTCGTGGCGCTCCCCAGGACGCAGTTCGGGCGGTTGATCGCGAGCATCGCCGCGTGATCGGCCAGCGAGAAGACGAATCCGCCGTGCACGAGGCCGCGCTCGTCCGCTCGCATGGCCTCGGTGGTCTCGAGGCCGA
>JBCCLG010001014.1:0-2215 GCA_039027015.1 Acidobacteriota bacterium
GGGCGAGGCCCTGCGCCGGCGCTTCGAGAAGCTGTATCTCGAGCTTTACGAGCGCTCCGGGCCGCCGGTGCCGCTCGAGATTCTAAGCTGGCGGGTCACGTGTTCAGGGCCCGCTCCCGATCTGCGCCTTCTCATCGAGCCTCCCTCGAGGGGCGACGGCAGCGCGGACGCGGCGCGCAAGGGCTCTCGGCCCGCCTACTTTCCGGAGGCCGAAGGCTTCGTTGACACCGCGGTTTACGACCGATATCTGCTGGCGCCGGGCGCGCGCTTTTCCGGCCCGGCGATCGTCGAGGAGCGCGAGTCGACGGTGATCGTGGGCCCCGGCGCGCGGTGCGTGATCGACGAGCGGGCCAACCTCGAAATCACGATGCCCGCGGCGGCGGCGGCTTCTGAGCGCGCCGAGGAGGCCCGCCTATGACGCCGCGCCTCGACGCCGTCGAGCTTGAGGTGCTGTGGAACCGCCTCCTCTCGGTGGCTAATGAGCAGCAGACCACCCTGGTGCGCACGGCCTTCAGCACCATCGTGCGCGAATCCCTCGACCTCGCCTGCGGCGTCTTCGACACCCGCGGCCACATGATCGGCCAGTCGCTCACCGGCACCCCGGGCCACATCAACCCCATGGCCACGGGCGTGCGCCATTTCCTCGACGCCTACCCCGCGGGCAGCCTCGAGCCCGGCGACGTTCTGGTGACCAACGACCCCTGGCAGACCGCCGGCCAAATCAACGACTTCACCGTGCTGACGCCGGTTTTTAGGGGCAGCGAGCCGGTGGCGTATTTCGCCAACTGCTGCCACTCCCCCGACGTCGGCGGGCGGATTCTCTCCGCCGAGGCGCGGGAGGTCTTTGAGGAGGGCCTGCGGGTGCCGATCACCCGCCTCTTTCGCCGCGGCGAGCCCAACTCGGAGCTGTTCAAGATCCTGCGCGCCAACGTGCGCACCCCCGACGAGACCGTGGGCGATCTCTACGCCCAGGCCTCCTCCAACGCGGTGGGCGCCCGCAGCCTGCTGCAGATGATGGATGAATTCGGCCTCGAGACGATCGACCCCTTGGCCGACGAGATCATCGGCCGCTCGGAAAGGGCGCTGCGCTCGGCGATCCGCGAGGTGCCCGACGGCCGCTACGAGCACGAGGTGTGGAGCGACGGCTTCGAGGAGCCCCTGCGGCTGCGGGTGGCGGTCACGGTGGACGGCGAGAGCGTGGATATCGACTTCGCCGGCTCCTCGCCGCAAAGCGCGCGCGGCATCAACGTGGTGCTCAACTACACCTGCGGCTACGCCTCCTTCGCCATCAAGGCGGCGATCGGCCCCGAGATTCCCCACAACGAGGGCTCCTTCCGGCCGGTGACGATCCGCGCGCCCGAGGGCTCGATTCTGAACTGCCGCCCGCCCGCGGCGGTGGCGTCGCGCCATCTGGTGGGCCACTTTCTGCCCGGGCTGATCTTCGGCGCCCTGGCCCAGGCGATTCCGGACCGCGTGGTGGCGGGCAGCGCCGACGCCATCTGGATGAGCATCTGGCGCGCTCCCTGGCCCGGGACCGGCCGCGGCTCCAACCTCACCCTCTTTCAGCTCGGCGGCATGGGCGCCCGGCCGGGGCTCGACGGCCTCTCGACCACCGGCTTTCCGAGCGGCGTCGGCGGCGTTCCCGCCGAGGTTCTAGAGACCGAGGCTCCCCTGCTGCAGACCCGCCGGGAGCTGCGCACCGACTCGGGCGGCGCCGGCGCGGCGCGCGGCGGCCTCGGCCAGGACACCCGCTTCACCTACCGCGGCCGGGAGCCGTGGAGCGTCTCGGGCATGGTCGATCGCACCCGCTTTGCCGCCCACGGCCTCGAGGGCGGCAAGGAGGGCGCTCCGGGCGCTCTTCGTCTCGACGGCGAGCCGGCCGCCGCCAAGACCATCCTGTGGATGGATCCGGGCTCGGCGGTGGAGCTGCTGCTCCCGGGCGGCGGCGGCCACGGCAATCCGCTCCGGCGGGAGGCGGACCGGGTTCTGCGCGACGTGGTCTCGGGCTACGTGTCCCTGGGCGCCGCCCGCGAGCTTTACGGCGTGATCATCCGATACCTGGGAGAGCCAGATCAGCGGGTCCGGCTACCCGAGGACTACGAGCTGGACTCAGAGGCCACCGTGAGGCTTCGCGCCGAGCGGCTCGGAGCCCGAGACTCCGGCTAGCTCACCCAGCCCGGGGTGCTCGGGGAAATCGCGGCCCAGGGCTGGGTGA
>JBCCLG010001015.1:0-2213 GCA_039027015.1 Acidobacteriota bacterium
CCGAACCAGAGGCCCCCCAGCCCGACGCCCGCCCCTCCCCCGCCTGCCCAGACCTCGCAGACCGCGCCCGCCCAGACGGAGCCCGTCAAGACCCGCCGGGAGGCGCTCTTCGACGCCGCGGCCAGGACGGCTCGACAGGAGCTTGAGACCGGGCGACGCCTGCGCTTCGCCGTCGAGCCCGAGGACGCCGTGGTCAAAATCCAGGCGCGCGGCGAACGCTCGATCGTTCAGGGCCAGGTGATCGACTTCGAGGCCGGCGAGGAGGACGCGCGCGACCTCGAGCTGCCCGGTGACGGCACCTATCTCGTGACCCTGGTGCACGCCAGTCACCCCGACGTGGTGCTGCTGGTGCGGGCCGAAGCCAGCCGAGCGAGCAGCGCGCGGGTGATCCGCCTGTCGATGGCCCAGGCCTCGAGGCCGGCCACGGGCGACGGAGTCCCCACCATCAGAGCGTCCCGGGGCGTCTTCTTCTCCGGCTCCCCGGCCGGGGCGGTGGTCCTGGTCGACGGCGAGAATCGCGGGCAGGCCAGCCAATTCCCCGGCGGCCGGGGGCTTTCGAGGGCGCGCAACTCCATGCGGCTGGCGCGCGGCCGGCACACCGTGCGGGTGGAGGCCCCGGGTCACGAGCCTCAGGAATTTCAGGTGCTCATCGATTCGGGGGCGAGAGCGCGCTTCTCGCAGATCCTCTTCCGCCTGAGACCCTCCCCGTGAGCCTGGCCTCCCCCACCTCCTCGGCGACCGGCGTCTCCCCGGCTGCGGCGGACCCCGCGCTGCAGCAGGTGATCGACGAGGTCGACCGCTGGTTCTCCCGGATCGACGTCCGGCGACTGGCCAACGGCATGACCGCCTGCGTTCTCCCCGACCGCCGCGCGCCGCTGGTGGCGAGCGCCATCGCCTACCGCGCCGGCACCCGCGACGAGGGCCCCGGCCTCGGGGGCGCGGCGCACTTTCTCGAGCACATGATGTTCAAGGGTTCAGAGCGCTTCGGCCTCGGCGAGATCGACCGCCTGACCCAGGCGGCGGGCGGCTCCAACAACGCCTTCACCTCCCACGATCTGACGCTTTACTACTTCACCTTCGCCTCGGACCGCTGGCGGCTGGCCCTCGATATCGAGGCCGATCGCATGGCCGGCCTGCTCCTCGACCCCGCGGAGGTCGAGTCGGAGCGGCAGGTGATCCACGAGGAAATCGCCATGTACGAGGGCGAGCCGTGGGACATGCTGATGCAGGAGGTGCAGAAGGCGTTCTTCGGCGATCACCCCTACGCCAGGCCGGTGCTCGGCACCCGCGCCGAGCTCGACGCCCACGACCGCAATACCCTCGGCGACTTCCACCGCCGCTTCTATCGCCCTTCGGGGGCGGTGGCGGTGATCACCGGCGACGTCGACCCCGAGGCCGCCCACGCCGAGGTGGCCGAGCGCTTTGCGGCCCTCGATTCCGCGGCGAGCCTCGAGCGTCCCGAGGCGCCGACGCCCGCCGCTCCCCGGCTCGCCTCGGTGGAGCGCCGCCAGGGCGAGCTGGCGCGCCTCGAGCTGGCGTTTCCTTCCCCCGCCGCCGACGACCCCCTCTTTCCCGTGCTCCGCCTGCTGCTCGGCGTCCTCACCCTGGGCCGCACCAGCCGCCTGCATCGCGCCCTGGTCGACGACAGCCAGCAGTGCCTGTGGGTTTCAGCCGATGCCCAGGAGACCCTCGATCCGGGCATCGCCTCCGTGACCGCGGAGCTGGTGCCCGGGGGCGATCCCCAGCGGGTTGAGGCGGCCATCCAGCGCGAGCTCGACGCGCTGCTGCGCCAGCCGCCGAGCGAGGAAGAGATCGCGCGGGTGCGCCGGGTGATCCTCGCCGACTGGCTCTTCGCCCACGAGCGCACGGAGCAGCGCACCTTCCTGATCGCCGGCGCCGCGGCCCTGGTCGACCTGGGGCACCCCGCGCGGGCCCTGCGCCGGCTGCTCGGCGCCGACCGCGAGAGCCTTCTCGAGGCCGCGCGGCGGTTCCTCGAGCCCGAGCGGCGGATCGTCGGCTGGTCGTGGCCGGAAGAGCCGAGCCGTTGATTCCGCCTGCAGAAGACGCCGCAGCGGCCGTCGCGGACCGGCGGCGGACCGCGGGCCGAGAGCGGCCGCTCGAGGCCACCTTCGGCGGGCTTCGGGTGCGGGTGCAGCGCGTCGCCGATCTGCCGCTGGTCGCTACCCGGGTGTGGGTGCGGGGCGGCGCCCGCC
>JBCCLG010001016.1:0-2206 GCA_039027015.1 Acidobacteriota bacterium
CGATTCCCTGCCTGGTGCTGGAGTTTCTCGAGGGCGAGACCCTGGCGGACTGGATGGAGCGCCGCGGCACCATGGCCGCCGACCCGGTCCGAGAAGTGATGCTTCAGGCCTCGAGAGCCCTCGAGGCGGCTCACCGAGCGGGCGTGGTGCACCGCGACCTCAAGCCGGACAATATTTTCCTGGTGGCGAAGCGGGAGGGAGAGGCTCTGCGCATCGACGAGCCGTCGACCTGGCGCGTGGTGCTGACGGATTTCGGCGTGGCGCGCCGGCGACCCTCCGGGGAGGGCAGCGGCAGCGGCGGCGATTTCTCGGGCGATTCCCTCACCGCCTCGAACGTCCTGATCGGCACGCCGGACTTCATGGCCCCCGAGCTGCTCGACCTCGAGGAGGCCATTCCGGCGAGCGATCAATACGCTCTGGGCCTGGTGGCCTACGAGCTGGTCACCGGCACCAGGCCTTTTCAGCACGAGCAGCCGCTCAAGGCCCTCTTCATGCGGGTCCGAGAGCCTGCGCCCTCGCCGCGCACGCTCGTTCCGAAGCTGGACCTCGACCTGTCTTCGGCGATCGAGCGCTGCCTAGAGCGCCGACCCGAAGACCGCTTTCCCGACGCGTCGGCCCTCGCCGAGGCTTTGAGCGCGCCCGACTCCGGACTGCTGAGCGGCGGCGTTTCTTTGCGGGCCCTCTCCGCGTCCCGCTGGCGGCCGGGTCGCGAGCACTATCTGGCCGCCGCGGTGCTCACCACGATGCTTCTGCTGGTTACCCTGCTTGTGCTGGCGTTTGCGGAACCTGGAGCCTGGTGACCACCGCGGCGACCTGGCGCGCCGCCCGCTCTACGCTGGAGCCGCCCAGCTCGACGCGGTGGTGGGCTGCGTCGAGCGCCGGCCGGCGCTGCGAGAAGAAGGGCTTGACCTGCTCGAGGCGCTCGAGGGGCCCCGGGTGGAGAGGATGCCAATAGTCGGCCTTGGAGCGCTCGGTGCCTTGGAGGCGCCAGTAGCAGTTGGCGAGGTCCATATCGAGAGCGATCACGTCGGTCTCGGCCAGCAGGTGCCGGCGTAGAGGCTCGCTGATCAGGGCGCCGTCGCCCAGGCTGATCACGCCAAGAGGTCTGGCGCGGATCGCGGCGCGGGCGTGCACATCCTCGAGCTCGCGGTAGCGCGCCTCTCCCTGACTCCAGATCAGGTCCCAAACCGAGCGCCCCGCGGAGTGCTCGATGGTGCGGTCAACGTCGGTGACCGGCAGGCCGAAGATCGCCGAAACCCGGTAGGCGACGGTGCGCGTTTCGTCGGCCAGCAGGCCGAAAATGGCGATGTGGCGCTCGAGCTGAATGGTGGGTCCGTAGTCGTAATAGCCGTCCATGGCGGGGGTGCTCCTCTCCCATTCGTTCCCCGCCGGCCCCGGAATGGATTCAGCGGATCTCCAGGCTTGTCTCCAGCTCTTCGAGGGAGGTTTCCACCAAGCTCGCCAGACGGGCGATGTCGTCGATCAAGCCCGGCGCCGAGCAGAAGCTGATCGCCAGCCGGCCGCAGTAGCTGAAGACCGGCACGATCAGGCCGATGCCGTCGAAGATCGGAGCCACGCCCGCGTGGGCCTGGAGGCGCGCGCCGGCCACGTAGAGAGGAACCTGCGGCCCGGGCACGTTGGTGATCACCAGATTGAAAATCGGCCGGTGCTTCTCGGCCAGGTGCATGCGGCTATAGAGGCGCGAGGCCGCGCCCGCCACCGAGAAGGGGATGTAGCCGCTGGCGTCGGTGAGCGCGCGGGCGCCCACCGCCTGGTGGTAAACCTTGGAATCGTCGGCGCTTTGGCGCACCGTCCGCAGGCGTGCCTCGGGGTCGTCGAGATCGGTCGCCAGGGAGACCAGCATCGCCGAGACCTGATTGCCCATGGACGTGCGCTGGGCGCCCGAGCGCACCGAGATCGGCACCATGGCCACCAGGGGCTCCTCGGGCAGCTCGTCGCGTTCGTCGAGGTAGGCGCGCAGGGCGCCGGCGACCACCGCGAGCACCACGTCGTTGACCGTGGCGCCGGTCGCCTCGCGCACCGCCTTGATGCGGTCCAGGTCGAGGCGGGCGCAGTCCCAGGCGCGCTCCTGGGGCACCGGCGCGTTGAAAACCGTGCGCGGCGCCGTGAAGGGCACCGGCGGCAGCTCGACCCGCTGAAAGGCCCACGTGGCGCCCGAGCGCACGGCGCCGCCGAGGGCGCCGCG
>JBCCLG010001017.1:0-2192 GCA_039027015.1 Acidobacteriota bacterium
GAGCCCGCCAAGGCCCAGAGACACCGTGCACGACACCCAGCTCATTCAAGACGCCAAGAACGGATCCTCCGAGGCGCTGAACGCCCTCTTCGGACGCTACGGATCGAAGCTCCTGATGCTCATCCGCCTGCGGATGGGCCCCTCCCTGCGCAATCGGCTCGAGTCCCGCGACGTTCTGCAGCAGACGATGCTCAAGGCCTATGAGCGCCTGGAACAGTTCGGCGGCAGCGGGCAAACCTCGATGATGGCGTGGCTGGGCGTGATCGCCCGCAACGAGATCCGCGACCAGGCCCGATTCTTTGGTCGAGGGGGACGCGACGCGGCCCGCGACGTCCCCCTCGAGGTCGCCAGTGACGTGGCGGATCAGCTCCGCACCGAGGTGAGCCGCCTGCACTGGATGGCCCAGGCCCAAAGGCTCGAGACCGCCATCGAATCGCTGGACGCCTCCCACCGCGAGGTCGTTCTGCTGCGGCGATTCGAGGAGCTTTCTTTTTCGGAGATCGGAGCGCTGCTGGATAAGTCGCCCGACGCCAGCCGCATGCTCTACGCTCGGGCCATGGCAGCGCTAACCGTCAAGCTTCGGGACCTCGAGTCCTCGCCCATCGCGGACGGCCGTGAAGACTGAAGCGCTCGCCGAAGAACGCTTCGAGCGCTGGCTCGAGCGGAAGATTCAGGACGGCGCGGCCCCCGATCCACGGTCCCTGTGCGAGGACTGCCCGCAGGCGCTGCCGGCGCTGAGGTCTTTGATCGCTCGCTTTGAGGGCATCGACGACCTCCTGCCGTCGCCGACGTCCACGAGCGATCCGGCGCTCGCCTCGGCCGGCCGTGCCCCGGCGGAGCCCCCGGTGGTGGAGGCCTTTGAAGTTCTGAGCCTCCTGGGCGCCGGCGGCATGGGGGAAGTGTGGGAGGCCGAGCAGCTCGAGCCGGTGAGGCGCCGGGTCGCTCTCAAGGTCATCCGGCGCGGCACCGGCACGGGTCACGTGGTGAACCGCTTCGCGGCCGAGCAGCAGGCCCTCGCCGCCCTCGAGCATCCGGCGATCGCCAAAGTCTTCGACGCCGGGGCGACCGCCGACGGGCGACCCTACTTCGCGATGGAGCTGGTGAGGGGCGAGCCCATCGACCGCTTCGCCGACCAGCATCGCCTGAGCGTCGAACAGCGCCTGGAGCTTTTTGTGCAGGTCTGCGACGGCGTTCAGCACGCCCATCAGCGCGGCCTGATCCATCGTGATCTCAAGCCCTCGAATATCCTCGTCTCCCTCCGGGAGGAGGGGGAGCTCGAGAGCGCGGAGAGGCGCTTTGAGCCCAAGCTGATCGACTTCGGAATCGCCAAGGCGACGACGCCGGAAATTCTGGAGCAGGACACCCTGACCCAATTCGGCCAGGTCGTGGGCACGCCGGCCTTTATGTCTCCTGAACAGGCCGACCTCTCCCGCCAGGACATCGACACGCGCAGCGACGTCTACTCCCTCGGCGTTGTGCTCTATCAGCTGATGGTGGGCGTTCTGCCGCTCGCGAGCGGCGCGTTTTTTCGGGCGGACTCGCGGACCGATTTCGCGGCGCCCAGCGCGCGCGCCCGGAGCCTGCGGGAGCGGTCCGCCGAGATCGCCAAGGCCCGCAGCACCGACTCGACCAGCCTCGCCGGCCAGCTGCGCGGCGAGATCGACTGGATCGTGATGAAGGCGCTCGCCCACGACCGGGAGGCGCGGTACGACTCGGTGGCGAGCCTGGCCGAGGATTTGCGGCGCAGATTTCGCGATGAGCCCGTTGAAGCCGGGCCGCCGAGCCGACTGTACCGCCTGCGCAAACTCGCCAGCCGCCACCGGGCAGCCGTCGCCGCGGCCCTGCTGGTGCTCGTGGCGGTGATCGCAGCTTTAGCGGGCCTCAGCCTGGGGCTGCAGCGCGCGCTGCGGGCCGAAGCGCGCGCCACCGCCGAGGCGGAGGTGGCGCGGCGGGTATCCGACTTTCTCGTCGAGGCCTTCGAAGCTGGGGATCCGGGCCTCAGCGGAGCGCCGGTCACCGCCCGCGAGGTGGTCGATCGAGCCGCCTCTCGAATCGGCGACCGCCTGAGCGAAGAGCTTCCGATTCGCGCCCGCCTGACCGAGGTGCTGGCCCAGGCCTCGCTGAACCTCGGCGAGCTGGGGCGCGCGCGAGCCCTCGCTGGGGAGGCGATCGAGATGCTCGCCGAGCTCCAC
>JBCCLG010001018.1:0-2187 GCA_039027015.1 Acidobacteriota bacterium
CGCCTTGCGGGGTGGTGATCGGGCTTTTGAGGAAAACCCGATTGCGCCGCAGGATGTCCCAGGATTCCGGCGCGATGCCCGAGCTGTGGCCGGCGCGGTACACGCTTTCGCCGATTTCGATCGTGTCTATTTCCAGCTCGGCGCCCGCGGCATCCATGATGCGCAGGGTCGAGTCCATGATTTCCGGGCCGATACCGTCACCGTGAGCCACGGTGATTCGACTGTTCGACATAGCTGACTCCAGCGGGGAAGGGGAGGGAGGTTCTCGGTTCAGAGAGATCAAGGGGGGGCGGCGAGGCCGGCAGAGGATAGCAGCCGCGGCCGCGATCGGGGGCCGCCTCTCGAGGTCTGGATCAGGCCCGGCTCGGGGGCCCGCTCAGGGCCCAGCTCAGGGCCCAGCTCAGGGCCCGAAGTGCCCGAGAAATCGTTCCTGGGCCTGGGCCGTGCCGATCAGAACGATGTCGGTCTCGGGGAGCAGGGTTTCAAAGGGGTCCGCCACCACCTGAATTCCGCCCTGGGTGCGCACCGCCACCACGCTGCAGCCGGTGGTCTCGCGCACGTTGCAGTCGGCGATCGTGCGACCGGCGAGCTTCTCGCCAACCGGCTGCTCGAAGAGGTAGAGACCCTCGGCGACGATCAGGATCTTCTGACGGCGCAGCTGGTTCATCACCTCGTTGACGGCCGTCGAGGAGTAGGAGAGCACGATGTCGGCCCCGGCGCGGTGCAGGGTGGCCACCGCGCGTTCGCGGGTGGCTCGGCTCAAAATCTGGATATCGGGCCGCAGCTGACGGCAGTAGATCGTCAGGTAGACGTTCAGCTCGTCGTTTCGGGGCGTGATGATCACCGTCGAGGTGGACTCGATGCCCGCCTCCTTGAGCACCTCGATCTTGGCCGCGTCGCCCACCACGTAGCGCTCGGGGTCGTACGGCATCTGCGGCTCCAGCTCCACGATGCGCGACTCGACGCCGCGTTCGGCCAGATAGCGCGCCGTGGCGCGCCCCACGCGTCCGCCTCCGAGAATGACCACCGGCGTCACCGAAACGTTGTAGATGCAGAAGAACTCGTCGTAGTTAAAGAGGCTCTGCTTGGAGCCGGCGAGGAGCAGAATCGAGTTGTCGCGGATCACCGTTTCGGGTCGCCCGACCTCAAAGACCCCGCGCTCCCAAACTCCGACCACCGTCACGCCGAGGCGCTCGCGCAGCTTGCTTTCGCGCAGGGTCTTGCCGACCAGCGGTGTGGCGTGGGTGCCGGCCTCGGCGATCAGCAGGTCGCCGAATTCTCCGATGACGTGCGACATGGCGTCGCCGCCCACGGTGCGCCGCGCGAAGGATTGGCCGATCATCTCCTCGAGGCGGAGGACGGAGGTGCTGCCGGCGAGGCCCAGGATATCGACCGAGTCTTCGGTTTGGGCGGTGGCGAAAATCGGCAGCTCGGTGCACTGGCCGCGCACGGTGAACGCGACGTTGGTGTTGGTGACGTCGCTGGCCGTGGTCAAAACCAGGGCCGCCTGGTCGACCCGCATGCGGGCCCACACCTCGGGGTCGTCGAGATCGCCCACCGCCACGTTGAGCCCCTGGTCGTGAAGCCGCAGGGCGTCCTCGATTGCGGGAACGATCAGGGCGTAGGTGTAGCGATATTGCTCGAGTCGCCGGATCAGCGCGCGGGTCACGGCGTCGAGCTGCGTGATGAGCACGTGTCCGCGGGTTTGGGCCGGCAGCTGGCGGGGGGCTCTCGCCGCCTCCTGGGCGTTGATCCAGGGCGTGTAGAAAAACTCGATGAAGGTAAAGGGCAGCAGCACCAGGAGAAAAATCGTGCCGGAGAGGAGCACGATCATCGAGAAGAAGCGTCCGAGATCGGTATGAAAGGTGATGTCGCCAAAGCCCAGGGTCGACATCACCGTCAGGGTCCAATAGAACCCCGTGAGCCAGGAGTGGTCCTGTCCCTCGCGCAGCATGAGTACGTGAAAGAGCACCGAGTAGAGGGTGATCATCGCCGTCAGCACGAGGAAGAAATTGCCCAGGGAGCGGATGTTGCGCTCCCCGCTGCGGCTGTTGGCGATGGACGTCAGCTGCGCGACCAGAGTTTTCACGGTCTCATTTCATCACCAACCCCAGGTGAGCGCCATCGGACGGCTCGGAGAGCCTCGGCCGATCCGGCCCGCTCTACTCGCTGCGCAGGGCGATGATC
>JBCCLG010001019.1:0-2178 GCA_039027015.1 Acidobacteriota bacterium
CCGTCCATCGGCCCTGAGATCCGCGTGAATCCGAGGGCTGCCGTAGGTGCCGCGCGAAGAGGCATGGAACTCTCGGATACGAACTCGCAGGTCTTGATCCTTAAGGGCACGCGCTGAGGGCTCGCGATCGATCCAGGCATAAAAGCCACTGGGCGAGATCTCGAGGACGCGACACATCGTTCGTACCGGATGGATCGCCCGGTTCGCCTTCACGAATTCGAACCCCGCGGTGGGATCGACCCGCTTTCCTGCGCGAGCCAGGCCGCGGCTTTTTTTAAGATGTCTCGCTCTTCGCGTAGGCGCTTGTTCTGCCGTCTCAGCTCCCGGAGCTCCTCGCGCTCTGCAGTGCTTAGGCCGTCGGCCCGCCGGCCTTCATCGCGATCGGCCTGCGCGATCCAGTTTCTTAGAGTCTGGGCGGACGGCTCGAACTGTTTCGCGAGTTCTTCAACTGCTTGTCCAGATCGGAATAACTGAACGAGGTCGCGCCGGAATTCTTCGGGGTACGGGGGTCGAGACTTCAGCATCGCGGCCTCCTTTGCTCGCAAGAGCATACGTGTCCATGAAACCGGAGCAACTTCATTAGCTCTCCAAGCGGCACCCCTCGCCGACCCTCTTGCCATTGCCGAGTTTCTCAATAGCTCGCCCCGCCAGGCCTCGTGTGCCCATCAACCCCCGGCGGCCGCCAGAATCTGCTTGTCGACGGCCGCGGCAAAGGCCTTGCGGGCGTGGATGTCCGGTGTCCGCAGAGTGGCCGCGGCGGCCACTCTGCTCTTGCTGCAGACTTGCAGAGTGGCCGAGGACGGCCACACTGCAGAGTCCGGACGGTAGCTCTGCGGCGGCCGCCGCGGCGACAGTACGAGCTTAGACGTCTGAGGTCCGCCGAGCGCTCGCGGGCTCTCGAAGCTCGGGCAGCGATCTTTCTCGCGCTGCTCGCGGAGGAGCAGGCGGACGAAGACGGTGACTGAAGCACGGAGGAAAAGTCCGTCGCGCTAAACTCGCGGAAGATGAGCACGATCAAAGAGCAAGCCAGACAACTCGTCGAGCAACTGCCTGATGACGCCACCTTCGACGACCTGGTCTACCAGGTCCACGTGCGGCAAAAGATCGAATCGGGGATCCGGGCCGTCGAAGAAGGTCGAGTCCAGAGCCACGAAGACGTAAAGCGTCGATTGCTCGGCGGATGAAAATCGTCTGGGCGGATCCGGCTTTCGAAGATCTCGACGCCATCCATGCTTAGATCAGCCACGACTCTGAGGCCTATGCCCGCCTTTTTACTTCCCGTCTGCTAGACGCGGCAGAGAAACTCGAGAGCTTCTCCAGTCGAGGCCGAACGCTGCCCGAAGCTCCCGATCATCCCGAGTTCAGGGCGACTCAAGCGATCGGCAGCTCCTCCGGCCCGGCTTCAGAAGGCATATGAGACTCCACCTCTCAGCTCTTCGACCTCGTAGTCGGCCCGCTCGAGGTCGATGGAGTAGTGCACGAAGAGGCCTAGGCCGCCGTTGAGGCTGGCGACGAGGCCGGCCTGGAAGTTGATGAAGTTCTCGTCGGGCTCGGCGGTTGGCAGGGAGAGGATGTTGCCGTTGGGGTCTTCGAGGAAGCGGGCGCGCACGGGCTCGCCCTGGTCCTCGAGCTCGCGGAGCAGGCTCAGCTGGACGCTCGGGATGATGAGCCCCCAGCTGCGCTTGGCGGGCCAGGCGAAGTCGACTCCTCCCTCGAGGATCAGGGAGTCGATGTTCTGCTCGAGCACTTCGAGGTAGAAGCCGGCGCCCGCGGGGTCGCCGGTCTCGCGGTAGGAGTCGATGCTGAGATCTACGGAGCGGCCTCGGAGAAAGCCGGTGATCACCAGGTCGCTCTGCAGGCGCCGGCTGTAGCCCACCTCGAGCTGCGCCGCCAGATGGTCTCCTTCGGTGGTGCCGACGGCGGTGAAGCGGCTGCGGCCCCTGAAGGCTGCGGGCAAATCGAGGTTTCGAGTCGCGTCGTAGTCGGCTGTTCCGACTCCGAAGAGGCCCTGAAAAAAGAGGCCGGACTTCCACGACTTGGAGAGGTAGAGGGAAATCCACTGGGACTCGATGTCGAGCAGGCCGTCGTCGTCGAAAATGTCGGCATCGGCGTCGATGGCGGACGCGGCGAGGCCGACCACGGCGCGGTTGGTGAAGCGGTAGTCGAGGCCGAGGGTCA
>JBCCLG010001020.1:0-2177 GCA_039027015.1 Acidobacteriota bacterium
GCCGCCGCCGCTCCCGCCGGCGGAGCTCATCTCGCTCAGCGCCGCCAGGTCGTTGGGAGACGGCAGATAGCGCGCCGCATCGCCCACGCCGTCGAGCGGAAAGGTGGTCGGCAGCAGACCGCCGGTCACCTGCAGGCGGAAGAAGCCTTGAGCGCCCATGCGCTCGATGGCCCGGGTTGAGATTTCGACCAGCCGCACCTCGATCTCGAACTGCGCCGGCGTGCGGGTCAGCTCCTCGAGCAGCAGCTCCGCGCGGGCCAGGGTTTCGGGCAGCGCCGAGAGGGTGAGTCGGTGACCCTCGGGATCGTAGGCTGCGGTTTCAAGCTCGGGGTCGAGAAGCGGCAGGACGGCCGCCAGGGTGTCTTCACCGCCGGCGGTGCCCAGCGGATAGACGCTCTCCTCCAGGCGCGCTCGCCGGGCCAGGGCCAGGGCCAGGGAGGCGCCCTCCACGGCGCCGGAAGGGCCCTCGAGGAGAACCGCCGAATCGCCGACGTGGCGGGCCTCGACGCCGCTCGGCTCGAGCCAGGCCAGGTCGCCGCCCTCGGGCGCGTGATCGGCGCGCGTCGGGGGCGACCCCGGAACCAGGCGGCTCACCACCTCGGAGGCTTCTCCGCGAGGCCTCACGAAATAGACCGCGCCCCGGGCCTCGACCTCGAGACCCGCGGCCAGCGCCAGCGCGTCAAGCGCGTCTTCGGCGCTCGTGCCGCGCAGGCGCAGGGTCACGGTGGAGTCCGGGATCTCGACGGTGACCAAAGACAGGTCGTAGATCTCCGCCAGCAGCCGAAGGGCGTCGGCGACCGGCACGCGCACCACGTCGACGTCGGCAGCGCCCGCTGCCGAGGCCTGCGGCTTTACGGGCGCGAGCGCCGGCGAGGCGGTCTCCTCGCCTGCCAGGACCCGGACCGGGAGAAGCGCGAGCATCAGCATCGCCACGGCCGCAAGGCCGGCGGCGGAGCGCTGGGACCTTAGACTCGCGGAGGTGGGGAGATCAAACTTCAGGCTGAGGACCATCGATATCTTCCACGGTCAGGCGGCGACGCCCGCTCAAGCGGGGCCGGGGCATCGGGGGCTTGGGGCATCGAGAGGCTTGGTCATCGAGAGGCTTGGGCATCGGGGGGCTTTGGGCTTGAGGCTTTCGAGTCCGGGCTCCTGGGCCAAGACGGGCCCGGGAGTTCGAGGTCGAGAGGACTCTTTAGAGAAAAAGGAGAGGAATCAAAAAAGAGGCGGCGACCGGGGCACGGGCTCCGATCGCCGAACTCTCGGCTCGGTCAGATCACGGCGTGGGGGCTCCCGGCGTGATGACGTTGTCCGCGAGATCACACAGGCGCTGCATCTCGGCGTCCACCAGGTTGAGGTCGATCTCGGTCTGCTGGATCCAGCCGTTGAGGGCGTCCTGCTGCTCGATGGTCTTGTCGGCAGCGGCGGTGATGAAGCCCTCGAGCGAAGTCACGATGGCGGTCACGTCGTAAAAGGTAGTGGCCTCGAACTCGGCGATCTGCGCCACGATGGTCACCGCGACGACCGCGATGAGGATCAGAATGAAGACGAATACCGCGCCTTTGGTAATGACTGTAGGCATTTCCTTCTCCTAAGCAAACTAGGGTTTTTCGAACTTGACCGGTGGGCTACCGATCGATGACGGGGGGCGCCGCGGGATCCCTTGGCCTTCTTTCTTCCGGATGTTTAGAACGCGCGGTCCGGCGCCGGGAGGGACCATCGAACGTGAATTTTTTTTCGCGCCGCCCATCGCCCTGGGGAACCCCGCTCCGCCGCTCGGGTAAAGTCGCCGCGATGAGCCACATACCCCGGAGAATCGTCCAGGCGTCGGCGCTGGCCGCGCTGTGCGCCGCGATCGGCCTCTCCTGCTCTCCAGGCGCGCGGGAGCGTCGGCTCCCGGGCGGCCAGCTGATCGGAGTCGACGAGTTCAGCGAGTCGCGCCTCAGCCTCGACGGCGGCACCCTGCACCTCGACTTCAGAACCCTCGACCAGCGCGACGGCTTCGTGGTCGGCGGCGCGACCTACGCCTTCGAGCCCGAGGGGCTGGTGATCCGCCCGGTGGCTAGGGACCCGCTCGTGGTCTTCGATCCCTCCGCCGTGCGCTTCGACCAAATCGAGATCACCATGGCGTCTCGGGCGTCGGGCCTGCTGCAGGTTTTCTGGGCCGACGGCGAAACCCC
>JBCCLG010001021.1:0-2176 GCA_039027015.1 Acidobacteriota bacterium
CCGCCTGGAGGAGGCCGAGGAGGCCTACCGTCAGGAGATCGAGGCGGCGCCCGCCCGCGCCTCGGGCCACTCCCACCTCGGGCAGGTGCTCGAGCGCTCGGGTCGGCCCCAGGAGGCCCTCGAGAGCTACGTGAGGGCGCTCGAGTGGGAGCCCGACCACGCCGCGGCCCGCTTTTACCTGGGCGATTTTCTGCTCGCCCGCGGGCGCGCGGCGGAGTCGGTGGCGCACTACCGCGCGGGTTTGGTTTCTGAGCCCGGCAGGGTGCAGGCGCGCTATAACCTGGCCCGCGCGCTCCTCGCCACCGGCGAGTACGCCGGGGCGGTGGAGCAGCTGGGCGTGGTCGCGGCGGCGCGTCCCGAGGACCCCGCGCCGCTCGTCGACGCCGCCTCCGCGTTCGTGGAGCTGGGCAAGAACGCCGAGGCCCGCGGCGCCCTCGAGCAGGCCCTGCGGGTGGCCGGGGCCCGCGGGGAAGAGAGCGCCGAGCTGGTGGCTCAGCTCGAGCGACGCCTCGCCGAGCTGCCCTGAGCGGGCACCAGATCGACGATCGTAACCTCGGGCCGGCACAGGAAGCGCAGGCGAGGCGCCCGGCCGCGCTCCATGCCGACGCCGCGCGACACGATCAGCGTGGCGCCGTTGGCGAGGTCCGTGCGCCCGGCGGCCCATGACCTCGGAACGTCCGAAAGGGTGATCAGCGGTCCGAGAAAGGGCAGCCGCACCTGGCCGCCGTGGGTGTGGCCGGCGATCAGCAGATCGGCCGTGGGCCTGTCGAGCTGATCTTGGTCGAGGGCAAACTCGGGAGCGTGGCCGAAGGCGAGGTGGAAGCGCTCCGTGCGCGGCAGCCAGGCGCGGCGCATCCTGGAGTCGCGGGGCGAGAGGGCGGTGACCACCAGGTCCCCGAGCTCGAGGCGGGTGGTTTTTTCGTAGGTCTGAACGCCGGTGCCGGCGAAAATCGACTGCCAGCCGTCCTGCTCGACGTCGCCGCGCACCGCGATCACCCCGAGGGGCGCCGTGAACCGCAGCTCCTCGAGCAGCTCCCTGAGCCGCGCGGCCTCCCGGGCGCGCGCCGCCGGATCGTCGATCTGCAGATAGTCGCCGGGCAGCAGCACCAGGTCCGGCCGGGCGGCGAGCGCGGCCTCGAGGGCCCGCCGCTCGTGGCCGGCGATGCGGTCGGTCTGGAGGTCGGAGATCACCGCGACCCGCAGCGCTCGCCCGAGCTTCTCGGACTCGACGGTGAAGCGGGTGATCTCGAGCCAGCGCGGCTCGACGAGAAAGGCCCAGGCCGCGGTCATGAGGAGCAGCGTCGCCAGGGCCTTGAGCCGGCCGGCCAGCCGCCGTCGGGAGCCCGCGCCGTCGGCGGTTCGGGACCCTCGGGCTCGGCCGCCGAGGGTGCGGGCGCTCAGCAGGGCGTGAATCGGCAGATACGCGAAGAGCAGCCAGGCGGCGCCGCGCAAAAAGGCGAAGCGATGAGGGCCGAGGGCCATCACCAGGCAGAGCGCGGCGATGCCGCCCCAGGCGGCCGTCAGCTTCAGCCACGCCGCGGGCGTCGGGTCCAGGCGCAGCCGAGCCTGGACCGCCGCCAGCGCGACGAGGGTGGGCAGGTGGAAGAGGATCTCCATGCCGGCCGCCTCAGCCCTCGCCCGCCGGGCTCTCGCTCTCCCTCTCGAGGAGCCCGATGGCCGCGATGCCGAGGAAGGGCCCGATCGCGAGAATCGGGAAGGCCCAGCGCCAGCCGACGGTCTCCTGCAGCCACGGGATGGCCTGAATGGTGGTGAGCGTCAGCAGAAAACCCGCCGAGGTTTGCTGCGTCAGCGCCGTTCCCACCGCGCGGGGGGGCGCCAACTCGGTGACCATGGCGGAGAGTTGGGCCGAATCGGCGACCACAAAAAAGCCCCACACCAGGGTCAGCGGCACCGCGATGGCCAGCCCGCGAGCCGAGCGAAACCAGGTCGCGGCCATCTTCATGGCCGGCGTGCAGACGCCGGCGCTGGCCGTGAACCACAGGGTCATGCACAGCATCTCGCTGAGCGCGAGGACGCCGAGCATCGGGAGGCTGGCCGAGCGCTCCGGCTGGGTTGACGTCTGCGTCGAGGGTGACGGTTGCGGCGTGGACGGCTGCTGCGGGGGCGGCGACATATCGGCAGACCCCGAGCGCTTTCGCCCGGGGTCTGCCGACCC
>JBCCLG010001022.1:0-2176 GCA_039027015.1 Acidobacteriota bacterium
GCGACGACGCGGCCGGCGTGGCGTTCGTCGAGATCAACGAGAGCTGCCCCAACACCGAACACTCCGGGGGCGACGGCGATCGCGCCATGGACGCCCTCGCCTCGAGGCTCGAGGCGGTGTCGGAGGGTTTCCTCGCCCACCGCACCCGCCGCCTGCCGGTGCTGGTCAAGCTGTCGACCGACACCGACCCGGCCCGCCTGCCGGAGCTGATCGACCTGCTGATAGGCCTGGGCTTCGACGGCCTGGTGCTGGGCAATACCTCGACCGCCTACGCCGACCTTCGGGGGCAGATCGCCCCTCTGGAGAGGCGCCTTTACGACCGCTTCGTGCGCGACTACGGCGGCGGCCTCTCGGGCAGGCCGCTGCGCGCCGGCTCGCTGGCGCTGATTCAGGCCGGCGCCGCTCACCTCGACTCGCGCGGCGACGCCGAGGACTTTCATCTCGTGAGGGTCGGCGGCGTCGAGAGCGCTCAGGACGTGCGCGAGTCCCTCGAGGCGGGGGCCTCGCTGGTCCAGTGGTACACCGGGTATTTCGAGGCCTTCGCGCGCCGCGGCCACGGCCTCTACAGGCGGCTTTACGGGGAGCTTGAGAAGCTCTGAGCTTCGTCTGATATGTTGATCTAACATGAGGCGACCCACCGTCGTCCGGGCAGCGTCCTCGCTCCCTCGAGAAACACCCTCCTGAGAGGCGCATCGATGTTCGGGATCCAACTCCTATCGGCCAAAACTTCAGCCGGCGCCGCCGCGCTGCTGGCGGCGGCAACCCTCGGAGCCGGTCTCGCCCCGGGCCTTGAAGCCCAGCCCCTGGCCCCCAGCCAGGTGCGCGCGGCGCCCCTCAGCGACGAGCGGGTGCGCCTTCGCTGGCAGGACAACGCCTGCGATGAGACCTCCCAGCACGTGCAGCTCTTCACCGGCAACCGCTGGGTCGAAATCCCCTTCTCGCTGCCGCCAGGCGAAACCCAGATCATCTTGACGGGCCTCGACGCCTCGACGCCCTACACTTTTCGAATCGTGGCGCGCAGCCTCGACGGATCCTCCGCCTCCCCGGCCTCCTCGGTCACCACCTTCGCCAGCGCGACGCCCTGCGCCACCTCCAGCCGTCGGCTCTGCCTGATGGACGGCCGCTTCGCGGTGACGGTGAAATTCGAGTACCGCCACGACGCCGGCGTTACCGAGCAGGCCCGCGCCGTGCCCGACACCGACAGCACCGGCTCCTTTTGGTTCTTCGACGCCAACAACCTGGAGCTGAGCGTCGAGATGATCGACGGCCGCGAGGCCAACGGACATTTCTGGATCAGCGCCGGCGGGCTTTCGAACCTCGGCTACGAGATGACCGTTCTCGACACCCACACCGGGGAGGAGCGCCTCTACGTCAACCCGACGCGCTCGCTGTGCGGAATCGACGACCGCCGCGCCTTCGCCGTGCCCGTCTCGCAGCCCGCGGGCTCCCAGGCCGCCGATCCGCTCGTCGCCAGGACCGACGCCCTCGCCTGGACCCCTCCCGCCAAGCCCCTCGAGGTGGAGCGCGCCAGCGCCCGGATCGAGCTGGCGGCCGACGAGTTCCGGCCGGGCTTTATCGCGGCCAAGTCTTTCTGCGCCTCGAGCCTCAGCTCCCTCCGCCTGCACGAGGGCCGCTTTCAGGTGGGCCTGAGCTGGCTCGACGAGGGCGAGCTCCGCACCGCCGAGGCGCGCTTCGACACCAGCAACAGCGGCTATTTCGTAGCCGAGACGCAAAGCGTCGCGGATTGGGCGCTCAAGATTCTCGATGGCCGGGTGGTCAACGACCACTATTGGGTCTTTTTCTCGCCGCTCTCGGGGCTCGAGAGCTGGCTCGAGATCTACGACACGGTCACCGGGGAGACTGAGGTTCTGCACAGCCCGCTGGGCTCACGGTGCGCCCAAGTGCAGCTGGACGCCTTTCGCGCCGCGCCCTGAACGCCCCGGACCCGCGCGCCTCCGAGCCGTGAAACCGCCCACTCGGCGGCGGCGAACCCTGCGCCGAACCTTCCTTTCCGCTCCCCTGAGAACTTCTACTCCCCGAAGAGAAAGCCATGCCCAGAATTACCAGGGTCTACACCAAGACCGGAGACGACGGCACCACCGGACTCGGCAGCGGCCAAAGAGTCCCCAAGGAGAGCCTCCGGGTCTCGGCCTACGGCACCGTCGACGAGCTCAAC
>JBCCLG010001023.1:0-2174 GCA_039027015.1 Acidobacteriota bacterium
GGCCTCCTGTCTGCGCGCGTCCGAATCCGCCTGGGCTTCGGCGACGGTCAGGGCCGCCTCGCCGCGGGCCAGGGGCAGACGCTCGGCCTCCTGCCGTCGCGCCTGGTGGATCATCGTCTGCTTATCGTCGAGCGAGCTTGTGACGTCGCGAAAGAAGAAGACCGACTGTCCCGGCGGGTGAATGTCGACCAGGCACACGCGGTCGACCGTGATGCCCACCTTGAGGGAGTCGAGGCGCTTTTGCACCTGCTCGGCGATGGCCGCCTCGATCGACGGCCGGTCGGACGTGAAGAGATCCTCGAGCTTCCGGCCCGCCAAATACCGCCGCGCGGCGGCCTCGGCGTAGAGCTCGATGAAGTCGAGCGAGTGGTCGACGCCGTAAAAGAAGGTCGCCGCGTCCGAGAGGGAGTAATGAATCGAGAAGCTCATCTCGATCAGGTTTTCATCCGCCGTCAGGAAAGAAGCCTGCTCGGGTTTGGGACGCATGGAGGCGACCGGGCTATGCCACGACTGGGAAGGGGTCAGAAGCCTCCTTTCCGCCAGGCGCCGGTATTCGGCCATGTCGGTTGAAAAACCGATATCCGCCTTGCGCGGGTAGTGCTGTCGCCGCATGTCGACCTCGCCCACGGGCGCCGGCCAGTGCCAGTGCAGCCCCGGTTCCAGACTCTCGCCGTGGAGGGCTCCGAAGAGCATCGGATTTCCGCGGGAGTGCGTCGGCACGGCCACCAGGCCCGAGGCCAGCCAGCCGGCGAACGCCACCAGCAGCAGCGCCGAGACGGCGGCCCGGCTGCTCGCCAGGCGGCCAAAGCGCTGCAGGGTCGACCGGGAGGGGGCGAGTCCCAGGAGGCTCGAGCGCAGATCGGCCCAGCCAACGCCCATCGCACCTCGGCGGGCGCTGCCGATCAGCAGCCCGATCAGCAGAAGGCTCGAGGCGATCCCAATCGGACCCAGAAGCTCCTCGTGCGGCGCCTCGAAGAGCGGCAGCTCGAGGCTCAGGTCGAAATAGGACACGGCCGCGTCGAGGGCCAGGCCCGAGGCCAGAGAGCCGAGAATGACGCCGGCGAGGTAGATCTGCACGAAGCGGCGGCCGAAGGTGCGGCCGAGAACGATCAGGGCGGCCGCGTTGGTGGCCGGGCCCGCGAGCAGAAAAACCAGCGCTGCGCCGGGGCTGAGGCCCTTCACGAGGAGCGCCGCTGCGATCGGCGTGCTCGCCGAGGCGCACACGTAAAGCGGCACGCCGATGCCGAGCATCACGATCATCGGCAGGAGTCCCGAGCCGAGGCCGAGGGAATCGAGATCGGCCGGCAGGACCGCCGACAGAAGCCCGGCGAGGGCAAACCCCAGCAGCAGCCAAAAAGCCAGCTCGTCGAGCAGCTCTCCAAAGCCGTAGCGCAGCGAGGGACGGATGACCTGCCGCCAAATCTTCCCGAGCGATCGATCCTCGTCGTCGGTTTCGATGCCGTCCTCAGGCTCCTTGAACCAGCTGCGCACGTAGGCCTTGATCGCCGCGCGGGCCTGGTCGGACTGCTCATACCCGAGGCTGTGATCGTGGTGATGGCCGTGGTGGTGGTGATGGCCGTGGTGGTGGTGGTGGCCGTGGTGGTGGTGGTCGTGGCCGTGATCGTGGTCGTGGTGGCCGTGATCGTGGTGGTGGTGGCCGTGATCGTGATCGTGGTGGCCCTGCTCCGAGTCCGGGGACGCCTCTTTCTCGGGGCTCTCGTTCTCGAGCGGGTCCGCCGTTTCATCCTCTGGCCGGGCACCGGCAGAGACGTTGCCCAGACGGGAGAGGGGAAGGTACGCGATCGCGAGGATTCCCGAGATCATGGCCGTGACCAGTGCCGCGATGGGCCGCACGATCGCCATGATCGGCCCCATGAGGGCCCAGGTGAAGAGAATCGAGTCGACCCCCGACTCCGGGGTGGTGGTGAGAAAGGAGAGATTCGCGGGGTCGGTCGCCTTCTTGCGCTTCAGCTCGACCGCGATCGGCACCACTCCGCAGCTGCAGATCGGCAGCGGCACGCCGATTAAAGCGGCCTTGAGCACCCCCGAAAAGCCCGGCTGCCCCAGCCACCGCTCCACCCAATGGGTGGGCATGAGCACGTGGATGAGCCCCGCCGCGAGAAGCCCGAGGCACAGAAAGGGCGCCGCCAGATAGAGCATGCGCAGGCTTTCGA
>JBCCLG010001024.1:0-2169 GCA_039027015.1 Acidobacteriota bacterium
AGGAAGCAGTTGCGCCCCTCCCAGACGTAAATCCCTTCGTCGAGCAGGTGGTAGAAGAAGAGATCCATATTGCCCTGGAAGACAAAGCGGAAAAGCGAGCTGAAGCACGCGGTGCGGATCGGCACCTCTTCGGCCTCAAAAAGAGCGTCGAGACGTCGACACAGGTCCTCGGTCCGCGCGTTCAGCTCCTCCTGCAGAGCCGGGCCGGCGGCCTCGAGCTCGCTCGCCACGGCCAGGGCGGCGGCCATGGTCAGCGGGTGCTTGGAAAAAGTGCCGGCAACAAAGGTGGTCTCCACCCCCGGAAATGAGCTGTCGCCGTAGCGCCAGGCGCCGCCGTCGATGCCGTCCATCAGCTCGGCGCTGCCGGCCACCACGCCGATCGGCATGCCGCCGCCGATCACCTTGCCGTAGCAGGCCAGGTCGGCGCGCACGCCGAAGTGGGCCTGGGCGCCGCCGGGATGAACGCGGAAGCCGGTGATCATCTCGTCGAAGATGAGGGCGATGTCGAGGTCCGAGGTCAGGCGGCGCAGCCGGTGGAGAAAGTCCCGCGGCTGCAGGTCGGGCCTGCGGCTCTGCACCGGCTCGACCATCACGGCGGCGACCTCCCCGGCGTGGTGCTTCAAGGTCTCGAGGGCGGAATCGGCGCCGTAATCGAGCACCAGGAGATCCTGCACCATGCCGTCGGTGACGCCCGGGGCCATCGGCAGAACGCTGCCCTCACCGCCGCCGCGCACCCCGAGAACGCCGTCGAAGTGCCCGTGGTAGGCGCCCGAAAAAATCGCGATCTTGCGCCTCCCCTTGGCGGCGCGGGCCAGGCGCATGGCCGTCATGACGGCTTCGGTTCCGGAGTTGAGGAAAGTCACCCTCTCGAGACCGACCATGGCGGCGATCTTCTCGGCCACCAGCCCCGAAGGCTCGGCCTGGGGGCCGAGCTGCGTGCCGTCGCCGAGCTGAGCCTCGAGCGCCCGCTGCACGAAGGCCGGCCGGTGCCCGAAGAGATGGACGCCGAAGCCCATGGTGATGTCGATATAGGAATTGCCGTCGACGTCGATCACCCGGGCACCGTCGGACCGCTGGCCCACCAGGGGATAGAGCAGCTCTTTGGTGGACGGCCGGAAGCCCGCGGTGGCGCGGTTGTCGGCCAGGGACGACCGGTGCCTTTGGGCCCAGATCTTGGACCGCCCGCGCCGCTCCTCACCGCGCCGTACCAGGGCCTCGAGATGGCTCGACTGCCGCGCGTCGAGGGCCGCGGCGCGGGTTGAAGACGGCTTCCAGGGCGGTAGAGGAGAAGCCTGGGCGGCGGGCTCGACGGCCCGGGGCTCGACGGCCCGGGGCTCGACGGCCCGGGGCTCGACGGCCCGGGGCTCGGCGGCCGGAGGCTCAGGGGCGGCAGCCGAAGTGGCGGGCCGCGCGGGCCGAGGAGAGTCCTGGGCCTGCTGGACCTCGACCGGCCGAGAGGCGCCGCCCATCAGCTGGAGCTGCTGCGACATGATCTGCAGCTGCTGCTGGAGCAGCACGCCGAGGGCCGAGTTGGCGCCCTGGACCTCGTAGGCGGGCGCGGGCAAGGGCGAGGCGACGGCCGCGAGGCTGGCGCTCTCGAGGCTTGAAGCCTCGGGAGCAGGCGTCTTGAAGGCTAAAGTTTGCGGCGCTGAAGCCTTATGAGCGGGGGCCTCGGGGGCCCGAGCCTGCACTGGAAGCTCCCCGAGGGTCTCGGCTTTCTCGGCGGAAGCCGAAGGCGGTGGGGAGGCGTTCGCCGGCCCCGCGAGCGGCGACTCCGAGACGGGAGGTTCCGCTTCCTCGAACGCGCCTTGGGGAGCGCTGGCCGCCACGAAATCGGCCAGCGCCCGGATGGTCGTCAGCTCCTCGAAGAATTGACGGATCGAGGTCTTGACGCCAAAGCGGTGCTCCACCACCCGAACGGCCTCCACCAGCAGAATCGAGTCGGCGCCCATCTCGAGAAAGGGCGCGTCGACGTCGACGGCCGCCACCTCGAGGCGCAGCAGCTCGGCGAGGGTTTCACGCAGGCGCGCGAGGGCGAGGCTGCGCCGGGTCTCGGGCGGCGAGATCGCCGCCGCCGGACCCTGCGCGTCGGCGAGCGGATCGTGCGGGCTCTGGGAAGAATGATTCTCACTCATGGGATTTCCTGTGGCCGGCGCCGGCTTCCAAAAG
>JBCCLG010001025.1:0-2168 GCA_039027015.1 Acidobacteriota bacterium
AGCGCCGCCACGCCTGTGGCCGCGCCGCACGCCGCGAGCCGCGCCGCCTGGAGCCCCGGGCTGGAGCTCGCGCCGAGGGCGCGCAGAAAAAGCGTCACGGAGAGGAGCGTCGCGGTGGTCGAAAGGGTGTGGGTCAGCTCGATGCGGCTTTGGTAGACGGCGAAGGGAAGAAAGGCGTAGAGCCCCGCGCCCCACGCCGCGAGCCACGGCCGCGCCGGCTCGAGCAGGCGGAAGAGCGCGAACACCAGCAGGATATTGAGGCAGTCCAGGCCGGCGGTCAGCCACGGGATGGCCGCGTCGTGGTGGCCGAAGACGGCCAGCGCCGCGCCGAACAGGGCGAAAACCACGGGCCGGTGGGTGGCGCGGCGTTCACCGACCCCGTAGACGAAGTCGCCTTCGCTCCACGATCGGGCGATCTGGGTGTAATAGACGGTGTCGGAGCCGTAGAGCCCGCGCTCGGTCAGGCCGCCGAAACGAATCCACGCCGCGAGCAGAAAGAGAAGAGCGAGGACCGCGCCTGCCGCGAGGGCCCGGGAGCGAGCGGCGCGCGCGGGCTCGGGATCCTGCGGCGGCGTGGCGTCTCGCTCGGATCTTCGAGATGATGACCCCACGGGGCGATAGTAACCGAGGCCACCCCGCGCCTTGCGCGCCGGCTCATCTCTTGGTGGATCCCCCGCCCTTCCCATGACCCAAACCCGCCCCCCGGACGCCGGGCCCCAGCGCCCCGCCAGCGCCGGCCGAAAGCGCCTGATCTTCGCGCTGCGCCTGGCGCTGACCGCGGCGCTTCTCGCCCTGCTCGCCCGCTGGATCGACCCTCGAGCGGCTCGCGAGGCCCTCGCCAGCGGCGACCCGCGCTTTTTGCTGGCGCTGGTCCTGGTGAGGCCCTTCCTGATCCTGGTGCGCGGCCTGCGGATTTGGCATCTCGTGCGGGTGACCTCAGAACGGCCGCTGCCCCTCGCTTCCGCTGTCGGCTGGCACTTCGTATCGGTCCACCTCGGGGTGTTCACGCCCGCGGGCCTCGGGGAGCTGTCGATGGCCTACTTCCTGCGCCGGCGCCACCGGGTGAGCGAAGAGCACACCGTGGCCGCCATGATGCTCGACAAGCTGATCACCCTGGGCGTTCTCTCGATCCTCGGCCTGGTGGGGGCGATTCTCTACCTCGGGATCGACGCCCGCGCCTGGCTGGCCGGCGCGGCGCTCGCCGGTCTGGCCGCCCTCTGGGCCCTGAGCCGCGGCTTGACGGACCGCGATGGAGTGGAGGACCCCGGCCAGGATGCGGGCTCACCCTCAAAACGCTCCGTGGGCCGCCGCATCATCTTGACCCTGCGCTCGGCCGGAGAGGTGCTCGCCCGCCGACCCGGCGCGATTCTCGCCAACGTGGCGGCCGCGGTCCTTCAAAGCCTGCTCTTTACCGCCCAGATTTGGCTGTGCTTCCGGATGTTCGGAGCCGGCGTCAGCTTCTTCGGCATTTTCTGGATCAGCGGCCTCGGCCGCCTGGTCAACCTGCTGCCCATCACCCTCGGCGGGCTCGGAGTCTACGAGGGTTCGATGGTGCTGCTGCTCGAGCAGCTCGGCACCACCCGCGAGCTGGCGCTCGCCGCGGTGCTCATCCCCCGAACCCTGACCTGGCTGATCGCCGGCGCGGTTGCCGGCGCGGCGCTGTGGTCGGGGTCTGCGTCTCTTCTTAGTCGGCGGCCTTCCGGGGGGTCGGAGGACCGGCCGGCAGCACCTGATAGATGACCCCGTCGGCGGCCTCGACGGCCCGCACCACGGGCAGCCGCGCCTCGATCTCCTCCTGAGTCGGCAGGTAGCGGCGGCGCGACGGCGAGTAATAGACGATCGTGCCGCCCTTCTCGAGGGACTCTTTCAGCCCCGCCCACACTCCCTCGACGCCCTCCACCCGGCGGCCGCGATCGCTCTCGTGCTCGACCTGCGGCAGACGCAGGCAGCGCTGGCCGGTGGCCATGTAGAGCGAGTCGTCGACGTTGCTGTAGACCGGGTCGACCAGCTGGTGGGAGCGCGCCGCTTCGAAAACGGCTCTTGTGGGAGCGTGGAGCATGCCGGAGACGCGCGACGGATCCGAGGCGGCGAGACCCTCCCGCGCGGTGAGCCCGAGAAGAGCCACCAGGGCCAGGCCCGCCGCGACGCGCCGCGCGACAAGCCCGGCG
>JBCCLG010001026.1:0-2165 GCA_039027015.1 Acidobacteriota bacterium
CCAGCGTCAGCGCCTCGCCATCGCCCGCGCGATCCTGCCTCGTCCCCGGATCCTGCTGCTCGACGAAGCGACCAGCGCACTCGATACGCTCACCGAGCAGCGCGTCCACCTGGAGTTGCGGAAGACGCGCTGCACCCGCATCGTGATCGCCCATCGCCTCAGCACCGTGGTCGATGCCGACCGCATCCTGGTCATGAGCGGGGGGCGGGTGGTGGAGCAGGGCAGCCACGGCTCCCTGCTCCGCCGCGGGGGGCGGTATGCTGCGCTCGTCGCAGGTGATGAATCCCTGGCCGCCGCGAGTTGAGCATCCGCTCAAGAATCCACTTTTCAGACTGACGCCTCGAGAGCTTCGCCTTCAGAACTGCGGTGAGCCGATGAACGAACCCCCGATCCTGCGATACCGATTGGAGTCCGAGACCGATCAATACTGGCTGCGGCCTGGCGAGAACACCATCGGAAGCTCGCCGCGCAACGCCGTCGTGCTGTCGGTCGGCGGCGTTTCCCGCCACCATGCGGTGGTGGTCGTCGCCGGCGGCTCCGTCTATGTCCGCGACCTGGAGTCGAAGAACGGCACCCTGCTCAACGGCAGCGCCGTCTCGAGCAGCCCGCTGGCGATCGGCGATCGCATCAGCCTGGGGCCGGTGGCGCTGATTCTGGCCGCGGTGGACGAAGACGACGCGGAGCTGGGGCTCGAGTGCTCCGATGTTCGGCTGACGGACCTGGTAGCACTCGAGCAGGGCAGCCAGGCCACGGCCACCGCTCTGCGCTCAGACCTGGGGAAGGATCGGGCCCATCTCGGCTTGGTGGGCAGGTTCTTCGGGCTGCTCACGGGCGACGGCGCCACCGGCCAGGAGACGGCCCTGCGCGCCCTGGTCGATCATCTCGGGGCGCGGGGCTGCGCCTTTCTCGAGAGCGCCGGAACCGCGTATGGCGCCGTTCTGGCCAGCGTCGGCGAGGTCGAGACCCTGGGCGAAGCCCTCAGCGACGCGGATTGGGGCTCGAGCGACTCCCTGGGCCTTCTCACCACGCGCCGCGGCGACTGGTGGTGCGTGGCGCAAAAGCACTCCGAAATGCCCCTCGCCCTGGCGCTGCGCGGCATGCCGGAAACGGGCGAAGAGCACACCCTTCTGCTCGGCATCCTGCTCGATTTTCTGGCCCACGTCGACCGGCGGCGGGTGGTGCCTCGGACGGTGGACGATACGGAGGGCGCCCCTTTACCCGGCGATATCGTGCCGAGCGTCACGCCCGCCATGCGGGCCCTCTACTCGCAGATCGGGCTCCTGCGGCAGGGCGATCTGCCGGTGCTGATTCTCGGCGAGAGCGGCGTCGGCAAGGAGCACATCGCCCAGCTGATCCACAGCACGTCCCGCAGACGCGGACGCCCCTTCGTGGCGATCAACTGCGCCGCCATCCCCTCGGAGCTGCTCGAGGCGGAGATGTTCGGAATCGGCCGCGGCGTGGCCACGGGCGTTTCGCCGCGGACCGGCAAGTTTCAGGCAGCGGACGGCGGGACGCTCTTTCTCGACGAAATCGGGGACATGTCACCGGAGCTGCAGGCCAAGCTTTTAAGGGCGCTCCAGGAGCGGGAGATCGTGCCGCTCGGCCGCGATCCCCTGAAGGTGGACGTGCGGGTGGTGGCCGCGACCCATACGGATCTGCAGGCGCTGATGGCCAGCGGACGGTTCCGGCAGGATCTCTACTATCGGCTCGCCGGCTACGAGATGGAGGTCCCTGCTCTGCGCCAGCGGCGCTCGGATCTCCCCGCGCTGATCAGCCACTTCGTGCGTCTCTACGGCGAGGAAACCGGCAAGTCGGTGCGCGGCGTCAGCGTCAAGGCGCTGCGCCGCCTGTGCAGCTACTCGTGGCCGGGCAACGTGCGCGAGCTCAAGAACATCGTCCGGCGCCTGGTCTACGCCTGCCCGGACGGCCGCGCCATCGAGTCGAGCATGCTGCCGCCCGCGATTCTCGACCCCGAGCCCGCCGAGCCGACGGTGGAGGATATGAGGCTGGGCTCAGCGTCCCTCGCCGAGCATCTCCAGGCGATCGAAAGGCGCCTGATCCGTCAGGCTCTGGACGCGACGGGCAACAACAGAACCCCGGCTGCGCAGCTCTTGGGCCTCTCCCGCAACGGCATGGCCTATCGGTTGAGGCGCCTCGGAATGGAG
>JBCCLG010001027.1:0-2161 GCA_039027015.1 Acidobacteriota bacterium
ATGGAGCGTGGCGATTCGAGCGGAGTCAGCGAAATCCGAAACACCATTTTTCGCAACAACCGCTCGAGTGCGCTGGACCCAAGCGGCGGCGGTGCGCTGGCGAATAACTCGGCCAACGGGCGGGTCACTCTGCTCGACTGTCTATTTGAGCAGAATCAGAGTCTGGGTTCCGGTGGAGGAGCGCTCTTTGACGGCAGCGGTTCCGAGATCATCATTTCCGGGACGTCTTTCCTCAATAACTCGGCAGCGTCTGGCGGCGGCCTGGCGATCGACGACGGGGACAGTGCTTTTCTAACGAATTCGACCGTCAGCGGGAATCAGGCCTCCCAGGATGGGGGCGGTGCTTGGCTCGACGACAGTTCCCAAGATTTCAGTTTGGTCCACGTGACCTTGACCGATAATCGGGCGATTGCTTCCGGGGGCGGGATCTTCGTCTCTGAGGGAAACCTCCTCATGGCCAACAGTATCGTTGCTGAGAATTTTGAAGGTGCCGCGGGCGACGTGCCTTCTGACTGCCAGGTGGGCCCTAAGCTACCTGACTTCAACAACCTGCGGTCCGGGGGGTTCAACATTTTCGGTGCCCTTAATACGTGCCTCCTGATCGGCGATACGGCCTCCGATCTCACCGGCGTGAATCCCATGCTGTCGCCCGTCGATACCTTCGGCTGCGCGTCTCCTCTTCCGGACGGCACCTGTCCACCGCTCCATGCGCTGGACCTCCTGGACCCGGCCGTGGATCAGGGAAGCTGCACGGTTTCCGGCTTGACTACCGACCAGCGCGGGCTCTCCCGTCCGGTGGTTGTCGCCGCGCCCACGGTGGGCGACGGGTGCGATATCGGCGCCTATGAGGCCCGCGACGACGACCTGGATGCCGTGGAGGACGGCGTTGACAACTGCCCGATGGAGAACAATCCGGACCAGGCCGATAGCGACCAAGACACTTTCGGCGACGCCTGTGATCTCTGCGAAGGCTTAAACTCTACAGGCGATGGCGACAGCGACGGCATCTGCGCCGACCGAGACTGCGACGACTCTGACGGCCTCGGCATCAGCTGCGGGATTTTCTTCGATGGATTCGAGGGCGGCGACCTGACGGCCTGGTCGGACGTCGTGCCGCCGCTCGTTCGGTAGCCGCCGGAGACGAAAGTCGGAGCTAGCGAGGCCGACGATCGCCAGCAGCAGCGGCGCCCAGTGCCTCGAGACCTTGATCTTTTCCTTTTTGCCGTTCTTTGGAGCGAAGAGATGCCTTTTTTGAAACAAACGCCTGCCTTCATCACCCTCGCTGCGCTCGTCGCTTGCGGATTCTCTGCACCGGCTGCGTTCGCCGCCGACATCGCCGTGGACGGCGCCACCTGCACGCTCTCGAACGCCATCACCGCGGCCAATACCGACGCGGCCGCCGGCGGCTGTTCCGCGGGCGATCCTGGGGCCGACACGCTGATCCTCAACGCGGACGTATCCCTGGACGCCGTTGATCCGCTGTCGACCGAGCAGCTGGGTCTCCTCGCCGCCCTGCCGGACATCACCTCAGACATCACCCTCCGCGGCGGGGCGGCCTCGGTCATCCGCCGCAACGTCGCTTACACCTGCACCGCAGACACGGCGGATCCCATCTTTCGTTTCTTCAACTTAACGGCGGGATCGCTCGTGCTCGAGGACCTCGTCTTCGAAGGGGCGTGCCTCGCGGGAAGTGCCGTGAGCGGTGCGGTCCTGGCGAGCAGCCCCGGAACATTTTTGACCGTCCGCCGCGTCACGGTGGAAGGCACCACCATCCCCCTCGGCGAGGGCATCTCTCAAGGGGGCGTGATCCGCTCTGAAAGCGAGACCCTGACCGTCCTCGACAGCGAGTTCCGAGACACCCGCGTCGAGTCGACTGCATCCCTGGTTCAAGGGGCTGTGATCTACGCCTTCAACCCTCCCGGCTCCATCGAAATCTCGCGGACCACCTTTCAAGGCCTCACCGCCGACGCGGCGGATAACCTCCTGCAGGGGGGAGCGGTTTACGCCTTCGTCAACGCCGTGGATCTGGAAGACGTAACCACAGAAGACATCGAGGTCAGCGGCACGGTGCTGCAGGGCGGGGCGATCTACGCGGCGTTCGCCGACTCGGTGAGTCTGCGCCGGGGCGTCGCCACGGGGATCCAGGCCACCTCGAGCGGCC
>JBCCLG010001028.1:0-2152 GCA_039027015.1 Acidobacteriota bacterium
GAGCCCGGCAGCTGGCCGACTCGCGGGTGGGGGCGCGCGCGCTCACCGCCGCCCACGCCGCCGCCCACGCCATCGACGCGGACGCCCGCCGCGCCGCCGAGGAGGCCTCCCGGCGGCAGGATCAGGAGCGTCGACGCCTCAAGGCCCGGGAGCGCCAGCGCCGGGTCGAGATGGCGGCGAGCGTCGCCCAGGCGGCCCTCACCACCGCCGCCGCCCTCGCCTCGCGCGGCGGCAAGCGGGGCGCGGCGCAGACGCTCGAGCGCCTGGCCTCCTGGCCCGCGGCCGGCACCGCGGGCTCGAGCTTCGGGCACCGCAGCAGCCGCAAGTCCTCCAAGCGCTCCCGCAAGAAGCGCCGCAGGCGAGATCGCGGATAAGATCCGCCCACCATGTCGAGCACCCGAAACGCCTCCCGCTGGGACTTCTCGCCCCCGCCGCCCTCCTCCCTGGGCGATCACGACGTCCGCCCCGAGGGGCGCCACCTCGCCGGCAAGCGCATCGCGCTCATGGTGTGCGGCGGCATCGCCGCCATCCGCATGCCTACCCTGGCCCGCACCCTGCGCAAGCACGGGGCCGACGTCACCGCCTTCGTCTCCCGGGAAGCGCTGCGCTACGTCACCGAAGACGCCCTCGAATGGAGCACGACCCACCCGGTGATCCAGCGTCTTTCAGCCGACGCCGAGCACCTCTCGGACGGCGCCCCGTTCGACGCCTATCTGCTTCCCCAGGCAACCTACAACACCATCAACAAGATGGCCGCGGGCATCGCCGACGGCGTGCTGACCTCCACCCTCGCCTCGGCCCTCGGCCGCATGGAGCGCGGCGAATGCTCGGTGCTCCTCTGCCCTACCATGCACGGCACCATGCACACCTCGATTCTCACCGACTCCCTGCGCCGCTTGGACGCCATGGGTGTCCACATCGTGCCGCCGCGCGAGGACTACGGCAAACACAACATCCCCGACGACGACGTGCTGGTCGTCGAGGTCTGCCGCGCCACCAGCACCTCGAGCCTCGCCGGGCATCGATTCCTGATCACCGGCGGCCCCACGCCGGTGCCGATCGACAACGTGCGCCGCATCGTCAACCGCTTTCGCGGCAAGCTCGGCATCCGCATGGCCGAGGAGCTCGATCGACGGGGCGCCGAGGTGATGCTGGTGCACGGCGACGGCGCCCTCCTGCCGCCCCACTACCTGCCCCACACCATCGCCCGCACCTACGACGAATACCGCCAGGCGGTCCACGACCACCTGGGCGACGGCGGCGCCTGGCAGGCGGCCATCTTCTCGGCCGCGGTGGCCGACTATCGGCCCCGGGAAGCCCTGAGCGGCAAGATCCCGAGCGGACAGCGCCTCACCCTGGAGCTCGAGCCCACGGAGAAGGTCATCGCCGAGGTCCGCGAGGCGCACCCGGATCTCCACATGGTGACCTTCAAATACCAGGAGCAGGTCAGCCACGAGGAGCTGATGGCGATCGCCCGCCAGCGCCTCGAAACCTACGACACGGTGATCGCCAACCGCGGCGAAGAAACCGAGCAGGGCGGCCCGCAGGTGGCCTGGCTGATGAACCGCGGCGCCGAGCCCCAGAGGATGCGCGGCAAGCGCAACATCGCGCGGGTGCTGGCCGACTTTCTGGAAAATCGCCTCGCCGCAGCGCGCCAGGGCGACGACTCCACCGGCCGCTAAAAAACCCGGAAGCGGGCGCCGGAAACCAGCGCCGCGAACGCTTCTTGCCGCCTCGGCGGGAGGGCGAAGGCGCCCGCGTGCGCCCGCGCGATGAAAGCTTTTGGGCGGTTCCGCCATCTCCTGACAAACCGGGGTTCGGACGCTCGATCGATCCTTTTCCGCCCGGTTTGACGCCTATCCCCTCAAGAGAGGCGCGGTCTCGATCTAGCCCCTTCGAGACCGACTCTGTGCCGAACGGAGCGCGCCTCTACTGTCTTCGAAGTCCAGAGGAACGAATCCTATGCAGACCCAGCCGCTGTCCGATCTCCGAACCGCCCACCGCCGCTCGCCGAGGACCCTGGCGCTCGCGCTGCTGGCGTGTCTCTTCTTCCTGCCGGCCCTCGCCCGCCAGCAGAGCGGGCCCGCGCTGGTGCTCGAGTCCGCGCCCGAGATCGCCCACCTCTGGGAAAGCTCCGCCGGCGAGCCGCAGA
>JBCCLG010001029.1:0-2152 GCA_039027015.1 Acidobacteriota bacterium
CCACCCCGACCAGCGCCAGCCCCTGACCGAAAATCATCTTGATGATGCGGCCGCGAGACGCCCCGAGGGAGAGCCGGATGCTGAACTCCCGCCGCCGCTGGGTGACCTGATAGGCCAGGATGCCGCCGATACCTATCGCCGCCAGGCCGAGGGCGACCAGGGCAAAAACGCTCAGCAGCGAGGTGATCAGGCGGTCGAAGCTGTTCCAGCCGCGGATTCTGTCTGCCTGGCTCATGATCTCCCACAGGGGCTGGTCGGGATCCACAGACCAGATCGCCTGGCGGACGGCCTCGCTGTGCTCGTAGGGATCGCCCACGACGCGCGCGCTGAGGGTGGCGAAGCGGCTGGGCTCCTGGAGATTGCAGAAGTAGAGCATGGGATCAATGCCGCTGCGCAGGCCGCTGCTGTAGATGTCGTCCACCACGCCGATCACCCGATATCGCCGCTCGCCGCCGCGGATGCTGAGGGCTTTCCCGAGCACGTCGTCCTGTCCCGGCCACACCCTGCTCGCGGCCTCCCGGCTGAGCAGCACCGCGGGCTCGCCGGCGCGCTCGGAGCCGTCAAAAGTGCGGCCGGCCAGAAGCGGAATGCCGAGGGTCTCAAAATAGCCGAGGCTGACGATGTTGAGGCTCAGGGAAGGCAGCTGGGCGTCCGTATTCGGGTCGACGCCCTCGGCCAGCACCGCGGCGGTTCCCTCGTCACCGGTGAACGGCATGCCGAGGGCGGTAGCCGCGGACTCCACGCCCGGCAGCGCGCCCACCGATTCGAGAACGCCGTCGAAGAAAGCGCGGATCTGCTCTTCCGTCTCGTATTTATTCTCGGGAATGCGGAACTGCACCATCAGCAGCTGCTCTTTCTCGAAGCCGACCTCGATGCTGCGGAGGTTCGAGGCGCTGCGCAGGAGCAGCCCGGCGCCGATCACCAGCATGACCGCGAGACCCATCTGCAGCACCACCAGGCCGGCCCGCACCCTTTGGTTCGAGCGCCCGGAGCCGCTGCCTCGGCCGCCCTCGCGGAGCCCGTCGACGAGGCTTATCTTGAGGGTTTGGCGCGCCGGCGCGAGCCCGAAGAGCAGGCCCGTGAGAACCGAGATCAGGCACGAGAAGCCGAGGACCTGGAGGTTGGGCTCCACGGAATAGCGCGTGGCCAGGCCGCCGTAGCCGCTCAGCAGGCGGACGCCGCCGTAGGCCACCGCCAGGCCGAGCAGGCCGCCGATCAGGGCCAGAAGCAGGCTCTCCACCAGCGTTTGAGCCACCAGGCTCCGGCCGCTCGCGCCCACCGCCGTGCGGATCGCCATCTCTCGCGAGCGCGTCGACGCCTGGGCGAGCTGCAGGTTGGCCACGTTGGCGACGCCGATCAGCAGAACCATCGCGACCGCCGACACCAGGATCGTCAGCAGGCTGCGGATCCGCTGGCCGGTCACCGCCTCGCCGAGCCGCACGACATCCGCGTGCACGTTCTGGGGATCCTCCGGGTTGGCCTCGGCGAAGGCGGCCGCCAGCACGGTCAGCTCCTGCCGGGCGTCCTCGAGAGCGAAGCCGTCGGCCAGGCGGCCGATGGTGAACAAAGAGCGCGCTCGACGGTCGAGACCGCCCGGCGTGGAGTGCAGGGAAATCCACGCATCCGTGGCGTCGAGCGGCAGCAAAAAGGACTCCGGCATGATGCCGACGATGGTGTGGTCCTGATTGTCGAACTTGAGGACGCTGCCCAAGGCGCTCCTCTCGCCGCCGAAGCGGCGCTGCCAAAAACCGTGGGAGATCACCGCCGTGCGCGCCCCGCCCGGCGCGTCTTCGCCGGGCTGAATCGCGCGGCCGAGGGCCGGCTCCTCGCGCAGCACCGTGAAGAAAGAGGCGCTCACGAAGGCGCCTCGAATGCGCTCGGGCGGGCCGCCGACGCCAAACACGCTGACGCTCTGCATGCGCAGGACCGCGAGATCTTCGAGGGTCTCGCTCTGATTTCGGTAGTCGAGAAAGCCCGGGTAGGAGAGGAAGTGGCGGTCGCCGTTCTCCTCGCGCTCGTGAAATTCGATGAGCCGGTGCGCCTCCGGCGCGGAAAAGGGGTTGAGCAGAACGCCGTGGACCATGCTGAAAATCGCCGTGGTGCCGCCGATTCCGAGGGCCAGGGTCGAGGCGGCCAGCAGGGTGAGGAGGGG
>JBCCLG010001030.1:0-2150 GCA_039027015.1 Acidobacteriota bacterium
CCCAGGGTGCCCGAGGCGGTGATCACCCCGGTGGAAAGCTCGGTGCCGTAGCCGTAGCGCTGCATGACCGGC
The DNA here is from genome assembly GCA_039027015.1 of Acidobacteriota bacterium. Lineage (GTDB taxonomy): Bacteria > Acidobacteriota > Thermoanaerobaculia > Multivoradales > J023 > JAUIJL01. The sequence continues at coordinate 73 of JBCCLG010001030.1, forward strand.
AGGGAGATCAGCCCCATCGCCACCACCGAAGCGCCCACCACGCCGGTGGCTGCCGCCAGCAGCGCTCCCACGAAGATCACGGCCAGCGCCAGGCCGCCGCGCAGGGAGCCGAAGAGTTTACCGATGGTGGTCAGAAGGTCTTCGGCCAGCCTGGCCTTCTCGAGCATGGTGCCCATGAAGACGAAGAAGGGCACGGCGAGCAGGGTGTAGTTCGACATGATGCCGAAGATGCGCTGCGGCAGGGCGAAGAGCAGCGGCCAGTCAAACACCCCCGTGCCGACGCCGATGGCGGCGAAGAGGAGCGCGGTTCCGCCGAGGGCGAAGGCCACCGGGAAGCCCGAGAAAATGAGGGCAAACGCGGCGACGAACATGATCGGTCCGAGCGCGTCAGGCGACACCGTGAGGCCCTCCCGAGGTCTTCTCGCCCGCGGCGCCGGAGCTTCCCGGCGCGTCGGCGTCCGGGTCGACGCCGGCGAGCAGGGCGGCCCTGCGAATCCACTCCGCCAGGCCCTGCAGCACCAGCAGCGCGAAGGCCACCGGCACCAGGGTCTTGATCGGGTAGCGCGCCAGCCCGCCCGGGTCGGGCGAGGTCTCGCGCACCGCCCAGGAGTTCTCCACCATCGGCAGCGAGGTCCAGAAGGCGAAGGCGCAAAACGGCAGCAGCATCACCGTGAGGCCTACCAGATCGATCCACGCCTTGGCTCTGGGGCCGAGGCGGCCGTAGAAGACGTCGACCCGCACGTGGCGATCGCGCCGCAGGGTGGCGCCGCCGGCGAGCAGGAAGATCATCCCGAAGAGATACCACTGCAGCTCGATATAGGCGTTCGAGCTGAGACTCCAGCTGAAGTAGCGCCCGAGGTAGCGCACGATGGCGTTGTAGGCGCCGATCAGCACCATAAGCAGCGTCAGCCAGCCGGTGAGCTGGCCGAGGGCGCCCTGGAAGCGATCGAGGACGCGCACGAGGGAGAGAAGAGAAGCCATCGGTATCGAGCCGCGGAGTCAGCCCGCGGGGGGTCTTTTTGCCTCTCGGGAAAGCAGGGACAGTAGCATGCCGGGCGGCGGCCTTCGAATAAGCCGCGGGCCCGCCCGTACCGAGAATCGAGCCCTCAGGCTCGAGCGCCCGACCTCCCATCGAGGCGCCCCGCGCTCGACCCTCGACGCACCCGTCTGCTCAATCAAGGAGACCCGGTCATGGAACCCACCTTCGGCTTTCCCGCAGAAACCCTCCTCGGCATCGCGGCCGGCCTCGGCCTGGCGGCGGCCTGCGGATTCCGTATCTTCGTGCCCCTCTTCCTGATCTCGGTGGCCAGCAACACGGGACATCTCAGCCTGGCCGGCGACTTCGAGTGGATGAGCTCGACGCCGGCCATGATCACCTTCGGCAGCGCCACGCTGCTCGAGATCCTGGCCTATTGGGTGCCCTTCGTCGACAACTTGCTCGACACCCTGGCAGCTCCCAGCGCGGTGGTGGCGGGAACCATCGCCACGGCGTCCCAGGTCGCCGATATGGACCCGTGGATGAGCTGGACGGTGGCGATCATCGGCGGTGGCGGTTCGGCGGGCGTGGTGCAGGGCCTCACCACGGTCACGCGCCAGATCTCCTCCCTCGCCACCGCGGGATTCGGCAATCCTTTGGTGTCGACGGTCGAGGCCGCGGCTTCGATCTTCGTCGCCGCTCTGGCCATTCTCGCTCCCCTGCTGGCCGTGATCCTGCTGCTGGTGCTTCTTTCCTACGGCGCCAAGAGGCTCCTGCAGAGCAGGTCCGGAGAAGAGGTGGCGGCCGCCTAAGAGGGGATCCGCACGATAGAGTTGAGCCCGGCGGCCTGCCGAGAAGGCCCGCCGAGCCCAACCTTCAATCATGGCGGACCCGAACCCTCCCCAGCCCTCCGGACGCGAGCTCAAGCGCCAGATCCTGAGCCAGGCCGTTGCCGACAACGTCAGCGAGCGCTCCGGGCAGCGCCCGAGCCGTGCCTCGCGGCCCGGCCCCTCGAGAGCCGCCGCCCCGCGCGCCGTCGGGTACTGGCCCTACGCTCTTCTGGCGACCGCGGCCCTCGGCCTCGGCCTCGCCGCCCTGGCCC
>JBCCLG010001031.1:0-2144 GCA_039027015.1 Acidobacteriota bacterium
GCAGACCACCCTCACCGGGAATGAGCTGGCGGGGATCGAGCTCCAAAACGAAGGCGGACGCCACTCCCGCCGCGGCGATCGCCGCCAGCACCGCGCCGCGGCCGCCCGGCCGCTGCCCCGAAGTTCGCCTCGCCAGGGCCCGGGCGGGCTCAGCCCGCGCCATCGGCCCTCGGCTCCGCGGTCTCGGGGCCGACCTCGAGATCGTAGAGCCGCCGAAAGTCGGCGGTGGTGAGCTCCTCGGTCGGCCGATCGAAGGCGATCTCTCCCCGCCTCAGACCGATCAGGCGCGGCAGAAACTCGCGCGCCAGCTCGAGGTTGTGCAGGCTCATGAGCAGCGTCAGGCCCGACTCGCGAAAGATCTCGACCAGCAGCGCGACGGTGTCTCTCGCGCGCGCCGGATCGACGCTCGAAACCGGCTCATCCGCCAGCAGAGCCTTGGGATCCTGGTAGAGGGCGCGGGCGATGGCGACCCTCTGGCGCTCGCCGCCCGAGAGCCGGTCGGTGCGCTGGAAGAGCTTCTCCCCCACCCCGACCCGCTCGAGAATTTCGTGAGCCCGGCGCACCTCGGCGCGAGGCGGCCGCACCATCAGCCGCAGGGAGGAGAGCAGGCCGTGGCGGCCGAGCCCGCCGGCCAGCACGTTGTGCAGCGCCCGCAGACTGGGCACCAGGCTGAGATCCTGATAGACGACGCCCACCCCGCAGCGCGCCGCGCGCAGGCCGCGGGGGTCCAGGGTCGCGAGATCGGCACCGTCGACCCAGACCCTGCCGGCGCTCGGCCGGACGGTGGCCGAGAGAAGACGCAGCAGCGTGGTCTTGCCGGAGCCGCTCGGGCCGACGATTCCGACCCGCTCGCCGGGGGCGATCTCGAGGTCGACGTCGCGTAGGGCCGGGCGAGCGCCGCCGTAGTCGACGCTCACCCCGTCGAGCCGAAAGCTCGCCTGAACCGCGGTCATGGGCCGCTCTCTAGCGCAGCATCCCCAGCTCTTGGGCGACGGCGCGAATGCCCTCGAACTCCTCGTTCTCCGCCGCGATCAGGCTTTGCCGCGGCAGCGCGGCGAGAAGCTGGGGATCGTCGATCGCGGTCAGGGCCTGCTGCAGGCGCCCGGTGAAGCCCTCGCCCAGAAGCTCGTCGACGTCGGGACGCACCGTCCAGTTGTAGTCGGCGTAGAAGGGCGTCTGCCAAATGATGCGGGCCGCCTCCGGATCGGTCTTTCCCGACTCGACCCGCTTGTTGTAAACCTTATAGTTGACCGCGCCCACCTGGTATTGCCCGGACTCCACCAGCTCCACGGTTTTATCGTGACTGCCGGAGAAACCCACCGGGCTCTCGAAGAGTTCCGACGGCTTCATGCCGGTCTTCTCGCGGATGAAGAACTACGGCATGAGCCGGCCGGAGGTCGAGCTTTCAGAGCCGAAGGTAAAGCTGTAGGAGCCGAGATCGGGCGGCAGCTCGTCCGCCTTCTCAAGGCCCGCGGAGGCGTTGGCGATGAAATAGCTGTAGTACTGAGGATCGGCCGCGCCCTGGGCGATCGCCCGCGCGCCCTCCACCGCGTCGCGCGCCTGCACGCCGGTCAGGCCGCCGAACCACGCCAGGTGCACGTCGCCGTTCTTGAACATCTCGACGGTGGCCTGATAGTCCCGCGCGGGAACGTACTCGACCGCGACGCCCAGCTCGGCGGCGAGGTGCTCGGCGAAGGGCTTGAATTTCTCGGCCAGCTCGGTGGAGTTCTGATCGGGGATGGCCGTGAAGAGGAAGGTCGCGGCGGCCTCCGAGGCCTCGTCGCCGGCGGTTTGCGGAGCGGAGTCTCCGCCGCCCTGGGGAGCGCAGGCGGCGGTCAGGAGGACGGCCAGGCCGAGGGCCGGGACCGAGAGCGCAGAAGGGTTGCGAAAGGTAGTCATGGTGCCGGGAGAATAGCCCCGGCGCCTCGGGCGGTCAACGCTCGTCGTCCGCTCGGCGAATGCCCCAAATCCGCCGCGCCGAGGCGCGGCGGAGCGAGCCTTCGCGGCTCCGGTCACGCCCGACTCAGGGCCAAATCGGGCCCCAGGGATTCCAAATCTGGAAGGCCGTGTGAATGCGCAGGGCGCTGATCTCGTACGGGGAGGCTCCGACCGCCGTCGCGCCGACCACCACCAGCCTGCCGTCC
>JBCCLG010001032.1:0-2139 GCA_039027015.1 Acidobacteriota bacterium
CCGGGACGCGGTTTTTGGCGCGTGGAAGAAGATTCAGCGGGAGCGCCTCGAAGAGGCCCTGGGAATCGAGGCCTGGTGGAATAAGAAGCGCAGCGGCTATCGCGGCCTGCGCTCGGGCTCCGAGCCTGGAGACGAGGCCCGCAACAGCGAGCGCGATGCCTGGAGCCTGCGCGTGTCGCCGCGGCTTTCGGACGATGCGGTCGGGGTCAAGCTGCGCCTCAAGGGCACCGATAGCTACCTCGATCACATGACCTTCCGGTTTAGCTACGAGGTCGACGAGAGCCACCCCGTCTTCATGCTGAAGTTCGAGGACAATCTCCGCTTTTTTGACCTCTACTACGCGCCGGACACGCTCAAATACGGCGATCAGCTGGGCGTCAGCCTTCGCTACAGCTGGTAGGCAGCGCCCGCCGATGCGGCGGGATCGACCGAGCGCCCAAGACCGCGCGCCGACGCTCAGCCCTCCCCGGAGGCCTCGCGGAAGTCCTGCAGGGTCCGTAGATAGTCGAGACCGCTTTCGAGGTCCGCGAAGGCGCCGTCGAGCTGGGCCTCGAAGCAGCGCTCCAGCATAGGGCCGAAATGCCTGCCGGGCTTGAGCCCCAGGGCGATCAGGTGGCGACCGAGCACAAGGGGGCTGGGAGCGTCGCTGCTCACCCGCAGGGCTTCGGCTCTTTCGAGGAGCCAGGCTCCGGCCGGAAAACCGTCCCAGGGAATCGGCGGCCGGCCGCGGTGATCGGCGCGGCATACCCTGATCAGGCGATCGATGCGCCCGACCCTGCGCGCCAGGCGCCTCACCGCTGCGGCGCCCGAACCCGCCTTGAAAAGGGCGATCGGCCGCAGATGCTCGCGCACCAGCGGAACCACCTCGTCGGCGAGCTTTTTCTGCTCGCTCATGAGGCCGAGAAAGGAGCGGGTCGGCGCCTCCCCGGCCTCCTCGTGCCCGGGGGAGCGCCAGGCGCCCTCGGTGAAAGCCGTCGTTATTGGCTTGCCGAGGTCATGGCAAAGACACGCCAGGCCGACCACCAGGTCTTCCCAGGCGTCGCCGAGTCGCTCGTCGGCGAAGGCGTCCATCACGTGGAGGGTGTGGATCCACACGTCGCCCTCCGGATGCCACCGCGGATTTTGCGGGCAGTGGATCAGCGCGCGAAGCTCGGGGAATTGATCGATCCAGCCGCTGTCGCGCAGAAACTTCAGGCCGAGCGATGGCCTCCGGCCCTTGAGAACGAGCTTGCGCCACTCCTCGAAGATGCGCTCGGGCGCCAGGCCCTCGGGCTCCATGGAGCGGCAGAGGGCGACGGTGCCCGGGTCGGCGCGCAGCTCGAAGCGAGCCGCCATCTGCATGCCTCGGAGCACCCGCAGGGGGTCCTCGGCAAATTTTTCGGAAACGTGCCGGAGCCGGCGCTCCTCGAGGTCCCGCGCGCCGCCGGCGGGGTCGAGCAGCTCGCCGCTCTCGGGATCGAAGGCCAAGGCGTTGATCGTGAAGTCGCGCCGGGAGGCGGCTTCGCTCAGCGACATATGCGGATCGCCGTCGACCAGAAAACCGCGGTGGCCGCGGCCGCGCTTCGACTCCCGCCGCGGCAGGGCCACGTCGATCGCCAGGTGGCGGATCTTGAGGACGCCGAAGCTCCGGCCGACGACGTCGAGGTCGAAGCGGCGGGAGAGCACCGACTGCAGGGTCTCGACGTCGAGGCCGTAGACCTCAACGTCGAGATCGCGGATCGCTTCGCCCAGGATGGCGTCGCGCACGCAGCCGCCCACCAGGTAGGCCCGCCCGCCGGCGTCGCGCAGATCGCTCACCAGCGATTCGAAGGCCGCGCGGAGGTCCGCATCGTCGACGGTGATCTGCATCTGCACGGGGTTCGCTCTCCTGAAGGTCTCGATCGCGCCGCCGCATCTCCCGCGAAGCGTCCGGCGAAACCAGCGGGCGAGTTTATACTCCAGGCCGCGGAAGCGACGCGTCGCCCGGCAGGCACCCCGCGGGAGCGCCTGCCGCGCCGCTCCCCCCACCGAGCCTCGGCATCGATAGAGAGGAACCGCCGTGTTTTGGTCAGCAGCCCGAGGTGTCCGTCCGTCGACCGTCAACGAACCCCCCGCGGGCCCTCGCGGCCTTGAAAGCCGGCGGCGGCGACCTCGAGGCCC
>JBCCLG010001033.1:0-2136 GCA_039027015.1 Acidobacteriota bacterium
GCAGCTGGAGCGCGAGCCTCTCGGGACCGTGGAGAAGATCCCAGGCGTCAAATCGCATCGGGAGTCCAGTCCACGTCCGTGATCACCCGGAGCCGAATCGGAGCGCCCCCCGCAGGATCGGGCCGCGCGATGAGGTCGACCGTCTCAGAGACGGCGCCCGCGTTCTGCGCCGGGCTGTCGAGGCTCATGATCTCCATCGCCGGGAGGGTCCAGAGGATCGACTCACGGATCTCGGAGACGGGATCGAGAAGCCGGCCGACGTGGCCGTGCTCGACCTCCAGAAGATTGACGCCCGAGCCCGACTCGTAAAGGTCGTCGAAGGTCGCGTCGGTGTAGTCGCGCACGACCTGCAGGGTGTGCTCGTACTCGCCCACGTGCAGCATAGTCGCGATGTAGTGACTGGGCTTGCCTCGGTTCTCGTGGAGGGCAACCATGGTCTTGTAGGTCGCCGAGGTGCGGTCAATCTCTTGCCAGGGCCCCGCAGAACCCTGACGGCGGAAGCGCACCTGGTAGTGGGCGTTCACCATCACCGCGCCTCCTGCGGTCACGAGCGCCGGCGTCGGCCAGCTGCCAGGCGCGGGGAAGCGAAAGACATCGCCCACGGCGTAGTCCGCCAGCTCGGCTGCGGTCCCTAGATAGATCTCGCAAAGATCCTTGGACTCATCCCAGGCGCCGACGTCGAGCCCGTCCTGGTCGCGCAGGTTCTGCCACACGTGATCGCCCTCCTCGTCGAGAACGGCGGCGTAGAGAAAAGCGCCCGCCCAGGCCGGAGCGCCGCTCGAGGTCTCGACCTCGAAGACCAGGCCGCCCCCGGCGAGATCCTGAGCGACCCGGATGAAGAGATCGCCCCGCTGGGCGTCACGAAGGCGCCCGCGCACCCGAGGCGTCGAGGACCCGAGGTTCGTGGCCTCCGGCTCTGCGGGACCGATGCGGGTGCCGTGAGTGGCCGTCCCGGTAGCCTTGAGCGTCGACTGCTTGTTGACCTCGACCGCGGTCTCCCAGTCGGCGAAGCGGATACCGAAGAGCTGCTGACGGTATTGGGGAGGCAGACCGCCGAAGCCCCAAAACGAGACGTCGGCGTGTTCATCGCCCGCGTCTTCGAAGTCGTACCGCCAGAGGCCTGGGCTGAGCGCGGTCTTCTCGACGCTGCCGAGAACCGCGTAGCCAAAATCGAGGCAGAGTGAGGCCGTGAGCAGGCCCTCGAAGGTGTAGGCGCCCTCGACGCTCCCGGGCGTGCCTCGAGTCTTGAGCCCGCGGCGGTTGACCGCGAGGGACTCCATGGTGGTCCGCCGGATGCGGCCGCCCGAGGGGAGCACCGGATCGTGAGCGAGAACGCTCGGGCCCCCGCGCTGCCACCCGGTCTCCCGGCCGAAGGCCTGAAGCGTCCGCCGACCCGTCGCGACCAGATTACGCATCGCTCGCCCTCTCGATCAGGCGGCGGGCCCTCGCCTGCTGCTGCTCCGTGGCGTCGGGCCAGCGGTCGAGGATCGCCTTCTGCAGGGCCTCGGCCGAGCCGATCGCTTTCAGCCCAAGGACTTTCGAGACCGCTTGAAGGCCCCTAAAGCCCAGGCTCTCAAGCTCGAGCAGGCGGCGGAATTCTTCGGGCAGCTCGTCATCGTCGATCGCTCGGGGCGTTCTGCGCAGCCGCGCGAGCGTCGCCGGGGTGAGGAGGATGCGCTCGCCCTCGTTCTCGGCGCCGGGAGGCGGATCGATGCCGAACCGCTTCCGGAACGCTGCCCTCGAGATCAGCTCGGCGAAGTAGGCGCGCTGCTGGCAGAGGTCGCGGGCGTCGTCGGCCTCGAGCAGGCGCTCGCGATGGGAGCCGAGGTCAAAGACGACGGAGCGGTGAGGGCGGCGCAGTGCGACCGTAACCGGTTCGCCGAGGCCTCCTAAATAGCGGATGCAAACCTCGTTCATGAGGGCTCCTCGAAGAGTTGACGGTGAGACTGGATGACCAGCCGCATCGGGGTCAGAAGGTGCGTGCGCTCCTGGCCCAGGTAGTAGGGCTGGGGCTGCTCGAAGGTGGTGAGGGCGTAGGCGTAGCGCGCGTCCTGCTCGTCCACCAGGCGCCCGTCGTTCGCGGCCTCAAAAACCAGGCGCTCGATTGCCTGGCCGAGGCGGTAGCGGAAGAAGCGC